>JALOOY010000554.1 GCA_025454185.1 Thermodesulfobacteriota bacterium | reverse complement strand
GTCTCAACGAGGTGGTGGAAGGGGTGGAAGTGCGGAGGGCCGGGGAATACCTGCAACGGGTCCGGGACCAGGGGATCAAGGTCATTGCTTCTTTCGTTTTCGGGTTCGACCACGACAGAAAAGACATCTTTGACCGGACCGTGGCCTTCGCCCGGGACCAGCGGATCGAGGAGGCGGAATTTCACATCCTGACCCCCTACCCCCGCAGCCGGCTCTATTCCCGACTGGAAAGCGAAGGGCGCCTGCTGACCCGGGATTTCTCGGAATATACGGCCGGGAAGGTGGTGTTCCGACCCCGGAACATGACCCCCGATGAGCTGTATGAGGGGTATATTCAGGCCTGGCGGGGATTCTACCGGGGACACGAAATACGGGAAACTCCCGACGGGCCGCTGGTCATTTCCTATGACTGCTTTCCCGTTTCCGCGGAGGAGATCCGCAAGAACCAGGGAGACTCCTGGATGACTGCGCTGGTCCAAGCCCGGTCGAATCGACCTTAATTTGGAGTCTGAAAGGGCAGCCGGCGCCTGGGGAAGACCCCGGCTGCCTTGAAAAACGAAGGTTAGGCGGCTTCCATTTCGCGCCGGGCGGCCATGTCCACCAGGACCCGTTCCCGGCCCTTGTCCAGCCCCAGCGCCTTCCGCTTGGCGTCGATATGGGCGATCATCAGACGGGCCATCTCATAGGGGTCGGCGGTGAAGCCCCATTTCCCCATCCCCAGTTCCTCCAGGCCCCCGAAAAGGTGTTGGTGGAATTTGGTTTCCTCGATAATGGGAAAGGTGACGCCGAAAACGGTGTAGACCCCGGAGGCTACGAAATACTGGCCGATGGCGATGGCCTTTTCGCTCATCCATTCCGGAGCCGCCCCGGCCACCGGCAGGTCGGCGATGCTTTGCCCCAAACCCCCATTGCGGACCATCTCCGCGCAGGCGGTCAGGATGCGGCTGTTGTCCACGCAGGATCCCAGGCCCAGCACCGGGGGCATGCCCACGGCTTCGCACACCTCCCGCAGACCCGGGCCGGCCAGATAGGCGCTTTCCGGCAGGTAGAGTCCGGCCTTGGCCAGGGCCACCTGGGAGCAGCCGGTCTGGACCACCAGGATGTCGTTTTTGATCAGTTCCTTTACCAGTTCCACGTGGACCCAGTCCTGTTTGACCCGGGGATTGGTGCAGCCCACTACACCGGCTACCCCGCGAATCCGCCCGTTGATGATATTGTCGTTCAAGGGCCGATAAGAACCCCGGAAGGTCCCACCCAGCATGTAATTGATGTATTCATGGGAAAAGCCGTGTACGCCGATGCTCTTGAACCGGGGGATCTCGAGGGGTAGTTTCCGGTTTTTGAAGCGGTCGATGGCCAGGCGGACGATGGTATCGGTGCAGACCCGGGGTTCGTGCTCCTCGAAAGGCAGATGATCGGCCCCCTCGATGCGGCAGCGGGTGTTCGTGGTGAACAGGCGGGTACCGTAACACTGGGCGACCTTGGCCAGCCCCTGTTTGATGCACTGAATGTCGACCCCCATGGCATCCACGGCCCCGGTCACCAGCACAGCCTCCGTGGACATGAAGTTTCCGGCGTGGGGGATGCCGTGGCGGCCCAGCATTTCCGCCCCGGAACAGCACATGCCCACCAGGTTGAGGCCCTTGGCCCCGGCGGCCCGGGCCTCCTCCAGCAGGGCCGGGTCATCCGCCTTCAGGACGCCCATGTTGACCTCGGCCTGGACCGGCGTGGGGGTCCCGAAGAGTATGTCGGAAATCTCGGTGGCCACCATGGACCCGCCCCAGCCGTCGGCGAGCGCAGTCCGGCTGGACTGCTTGGTGATATTTTCATAATGCTGGTCCATGCCCATGTGGGTGCGGGTCATCAGCTCCATCACTTCGCGCATGGCTCCCCGGGGCACGATCCCCTGTTTGCGCCAGGTTTCCAGGGTCTTTTCCGGGACCCGTTTGGCAAAGGGGATCTCCCCCTCGAGCTGGACGTAGGTCCGTTTCAGATCCTGGTAGACGTCATGGGCGATGGCCTCGATTTCCCGGCCTTCGGTTTCGATACCCAGTTCGCGGGCCAAGTCCTCCAGTTTGAGGGGATCTTTGATCCCGTAGTCGGCAATTTTTCCGTCGACCACATCCCGAAACAGTTCCAGCATGCTCAGGCCGTGATCGGTGTGGGCGGCCGTTCCGGAAGCCACCATGCGGGCAAAATTCCGGGACATGATCGTATCGATAGTAGCCCCGCAAACCCCCACCTTTCCGTAAGGGTCTTTGGAACTGAGCCGGCAGGGGCCCATGGCGCAATGCTTGCAACAGGCCGAATCAGCCCCGATAGGACAGGCTTTCATTTCCGCGGCCCGGTGGAAGGCCGTCTCCACCCCATCCCGTTCCGCCTTTTCCAACATCTGGGCCGTTGCCTTGCAGGTAGTAACCTCATTAATTTTTAAAGAGGCTCTTTCTTTCTTTTTTTCGTTGTCCATTCTCTCTCCCTTTAATATTCTTTATTTCAATGCATAAATCCTGCTCGATGGGTTTACCTGGTTGACAATAAGCCTTAATCCTTTGACTACCACTATGTGGTATATCATAGGTATTGAATTCGAAAAGTAA
>JALOOY010000093.1 GCA_025454185.1 Thermodesulfobacteriota bacterium | reverse complement strand
AACGATTATTGGGGGTGGAATTCTTTTTGCCATTTGTTTCTTTTTTAATACGGCTTTCGGGTTGACCATCAAAAAAACCATTCCCTGTCCCCATGGTATCGACGAAAAAGACATTCTGAACAAGACGATCGGGGAATGCAAAAAAATGAACTACTGGCTGGAGCCTAAGGAGGAGGAAATAATTCTCTCCAAAGGGTACGAGTTTTCATGTGCTGGCAGCGCAGCCGGGATGAGCCAGGTCCTTTACAGGATTACTCCGGCCTTCTCCACGGGGGAGGATGGCCGGAAAGTTCTAGTCATCGGAGGAGAATACATCGGGAAACCCTATGACAAGGGTCACCGGGGGGAGTGCTTCGAATGCGAACTGGATAAACTGGAAAAAAACATGAAATTATATCTGGAGGCCAGGTAAGAGCCGCAGTCCCGGTTGGGTTAACGAAACGGGTCTGGCCATTTCCCCCTCTATACTTCAGCTTAGGTTTCCTTGAAAATGAGACTGTCTGATTCCCTTCGGCAAAGCCACCGGCCTTTGGTCCCTTCCTTTCCCCAAACTGCCGGTGGAAAAGCCGACTTTAACCCCCCCCAGCGTTCGAGTTGGATCTTCGTCTTTACGCTCAGGGCTCTGAGCCTGTTCCCGGCGGCTCAGGACCCAATAACTTATTCGAACGCTGGGGGGGATTGAACGTTATTCAGCTTAGGCCTTGCGTCTCTTGCCGGCCGGCGTCTCTTTCATCATTTTTCGAACTTCATGAACCTCTACGGCATGATAAACATCCGCCCGGATTGCCGATTTGAAAGTAACCGAAGCACAAAGGGTCTGCAGGCTAAGAGCGGACTTAGTGGCTCCGACAAAAAGCAAGGTTCGCGCCCCGGTCAAATAAAAACTCTGGATCGAAGTGCGGTCGATTCCCTCCGGTAATTGGTCAAAGATCTGGTTGAGCTTTTGAAGCGCCTCGGCGTCCTCCGAGAAATCCCAGGAAAAGTTGATGACAAAATGGTAATATCCGGGTTTGAGATCGAAAGGTCTTGGCATGGGGGCCTCCTCAAGATTTAGAAGTTGGGATTTACATCATGAGCCGTCTTGCACCCGCTGAATCCAACCGTCGGCTCGGCATTTTTCAAAGAAGTTCAGGGCTTCCTTTTTGTATTGGCGGGCCTGTCGCGCACCTCCTTTCTTTTCCAGTAACCGGCTTAAACTCCAATAATCCTGGGCCAGGTCCCAAAACATCCCGTATTGGCAATGGATCTTTACCGCCCGGTGAATCCAATCCTCGGCCTGGGCCCCGGAGGATGATCCCCGGAAGCCGATGATTTCACCTACGTACCGGTAAAACAATCCTTCGTACAATCTGATTCTGATTTTTTCGGCCAGCCTTTCCAGGGTTTTCAAGTCAATCCGGGTTTCTCCGGCCTGCAATCCGCTGCGCAACGCAGCTACCTGGTTGAGAATGACCGTGGAGGGGAAAAGGCCGCTTTGCTCCCGCAAAACCCCGGCTCGGACATGATGATCCCGCGAGGACGGAAATTTTCCCTGTTCGTAAAGCGTGTGGCCGAGCCATTGGTGAGCCAGGGCCAGGTAGGTCACCAATTGGATGCGTTCCGAAAAATATATCCCTTTTTGCAGGTTCCGTTCGGCTTCCGGCAAATGGCCTTTGAAGAAACAGGAGACGCCGTGGCAGGTATAGGCCATCGCTTTGGAGTAGGAATCGCCACTGGCCTCGGCCAGTTGCTTGGCCTCGGCGCTTTCCCGGAAACCGGCGTCCAGATCCCCGGAGAAATTATAGGCATAAAAACTCAGGTTGCTCTTCATCACGGAAACGCTCCAGAGGATATTCAGGGCCTGGACCACATTCAGGGCCCGCTGGATATAGAAGGAAGATTTTTCAAAGCGGCAATTCCAGGAGAGGGCCAGTCCCAGTAAATAGTGGGAAAACAACAGGGCAATGAGGTCGTTGGTTTCCAGCGAGAGCTCCACGGCCCGTTCCAGATCCGCCAGCCCGGCCTCGAAGGCTTCATCGACCATGTAATGGTAGGAACCCGTAATGGTAAGGATTTGCGAAAGCCGTTGACGATAATCCCGGTCGGTCGCCGGTTGCAGCACGGGGGCAACGGCCTCCTGGGCTTCTACGAGCCGGTTGATCATCAGAAAATACAATCCGAGGGCGGACCGGGCGTCGATCCATTGCTTTTCCTGATCCCCGGTTAGTGGCAGGCGCTCCAGGCAAAACACCCGTTTCCGGCTCTGGACGATGACATCCTGAAAGGAAGCCGATTTTTCGGCCTTTTTGCAGGCTAGTTCGGCATAATGAGCCCCCTGGAGGTAATTTTCGCTGGCCAGGAAGTGCTCCACCATAACACCATACTGGTCTTCGTTGCCGCTGTAGAGACGTTCCATGGCTCGGGCGATCGACTCATGAAGCATTTTCTTCCGGTCCGTGAGGATAGAGGCGTACACGACTTCCTGAATGAGGGTGTGCTGAAAGAGATAGGCGGTCCTGGCCCCTCTTCTCCTTTCAAAGAGCAAGCCGGCATCCAGCAGTGCGGCCAGCAGAGGCTGGAGTCGGTCCTCGGACATGTAAAGGACCTCTTTCAATAAGGCATAATCAAACTCACGCTCGATCACTGCTCCGGTTTGCAACACTTCCCGAGCGGCCGGAAGGAGGGAATCAACCCGCGCCATGATTACTTCTTCAATGGTTGCCGGCAAGGTCAAAGACGTGAGGTCCCCCAGCAGAGAACAACTTGTCCCTTCGCGATGCAGGGCTTTAAGGTCCTTCAGGGAACGGATGTACTCTTCGATGAATAAAGGGATGCCTTCCGTTTTTTCCAGGATCAGGTCCGCAAGTCGCTTGTCAATGGTCCGGGCGTCCAAAAGGTGCTGAAAAATCAAAAGGCTCTCCCTTTTGGAAAGGGGGTTCAAACTGATGTACCGGTAAAAATGCTTCTGGCTTTCGGGTGGGTTGAATTCGGGCCGTCCGGTAAAGACCATAAGCACCCGCGCCTCGGTCATATCCTCCATCAGCAGTGGAAGCATATCGCGCGAGCTTTGATCCATCCATTGGAGGTCCTCGATGAACAGAACCAGCGGTTGAAATTCGCTGTGACGCAGCAGGACCTGTTGCAGGGCCTTGGAGACTTTTTCTTTGCGGGCTTCGGGGCTCAAAAGATGCTGCTGGAATCCGCTGTCCTTTATAGACAGCAATTCCAGCAGGGGCGGGAGGAGACCGTCCTCTTCCAGTCCCTCCCGCTTCAAGGCCTCACGAACCCGGCTGCGGACCCGATTATCGTCTTCCGTCGGCTGGATGTCCAGGAGGTTTTTCAGGATTTCCACCCAGGGGAAATAGGCTTGATTGCGGCGATAAGAGAGGCATTTCCCTTCCAGAACAAGATTTTGGTTCGGAACCAGACACTGGCGCAATTCATATAGCAAACGCGATTTGCCGGACCCGGCCTCGGCGGTTATGAAAAAGACTTGAGCCTTACCCTCCCGAACCAACTCGTAGCCGTCCAACAGGAGTTCCAGTTCTCGTTCCCGGCCGACGAAGGGAGTCAGGCCGCGCTCCACACCGAGATCGATTCTGTTCTGAGAAGGGCCGGGGGCAATAACCCGGAAAACCGACACCGGCTGTTCCTTGCCTTCCACCTTTCGATCGCCCAACCGCTCAAACAGAAAAAACCCTTCGGCCAGTTTCACGATTTCTTCTGTTACGTAGGTGGTTCCCGGTTCCGCCAGGGCTTCCAGACGGGCCGCCAGGTTCACCGTATCCCCGATAACCTGGAACTCAAGCCGCAGATCGTTACCGATGGTCCCCAGGACGACCGGACCGGTGTGAATCCCGATCCGCATCCGAAAAACCGATTCCGAAGGGTCTTCTCGAACCCTCTGATTCAAGCGGTTTATCTCCTGGTGGATGCCCAGGGAGGAATGGACGGCCCTTTGAGCGGCGTTCTCCAGCGCCACCGGCGCTCCAAACAGGGCCATGATCCCGTCCCCCCGAAATTCCTGGACCGTTCCCTCGTACTGGTGGACCTGCCGGGTCAAAATCCCGAAAATCTCGTTCAAGAGTGTAAAGGCTTTTTCGTCTCCCAGCCTTTCGGTCAGGGCCGTGGAACCTTCCAGGTCACAGAACATGACCGTTACCTGCCGCCGCTCTCCCTCGATGCGGCTTTTTTGGGCCAGGATCTTCTCGGTCAGCTCCAGGGAGGGTTGTGGGGGGATAATCCTTTTTTCAGGAAAGGATTTTGGTTTTGGGGCCTCCGAAGTCAAGGACAGAGCACGACCGCATTCATTGCAGAATCTGGCGTCGGGCCGGTTCAACGTGCGGCAATTTGTGCAGGGTAATTCCAGCCTGCTTCCGCAAGCATCGCAGAATTTGGCTCCCGCGGAAATCGCGACCCGACAATGTGGGCAGATCACCGGGATCCCCCCCCTAAGGAAACCCCTGTCAATGTCGAGAAACGAGGTTTCGGAAAAAATCCCATGAAGGCTCCTCCAAAAGAACGTCCGAGAAACTGAAAGATGGGCATCCGATTGTACCGACTTGGTATGACTGGTATTATATACTATTTTAAGGTGGAGTGATAGGGAGTTTACTCTTAATACCGGGGATCTATTGGCAGCAGTCGCGGTTTAGGGGTGAACGCAGTTCCGGGTTCTGTGCAGTATTTGCCAGGGCAGGATAGAGGGTGATCGATCCATCAGGACCCGGAAGTCATGTTTTTTTTCCAATCCTTGGTGGGATCGCATTCGGCCCGTTGCTTCAGATTTTTCCTGAAAGATAACTTGAATTGAAAATTTGTTGATGATAATAATATGAACTCAGTAAGGCGGTTTCCGAAATCAGCCTGCATTGCCGCCAGGGTCGTTTTCCTCAAACCGCCAACTCGGCAACGAAGAGGCTCCTTTGGCTTGGTTTTTCCTGATTGTCCTGCTGCTGTGGGGAACCGGCGCGCCGGGTTGGGCGGCCATCGAACCGTCCTATCAGAAAAGGCTGGAGGGCTTGCTGCAGCGGTTACAGGAGCGGGGCTTCTCCGAGGCGGAACTTATTCGCAGTTTCGAAGACAACCGCGTGACCCTCTACCCGGAGATCCTGGAGCGCCGGGGCAAGGGGCTGAATTACCGTACCCGCCAATTCGGGCTGTTCACCAAAAAATCGGTCCGGGAGGGGAGGGCCGTGCTGCAGACCCACCGGTCCCTCCTGCGGAAGGTCGAAGCCGAATACGGGGTGGGGCGGGAGGTCCTGGTGGCCATTCTGCGGGTGGAGACCAACTTCGGGCGGGCCACGGGGAGACATCCCGTGTTCAACAGCCTGCTCACCTTGACCCTGATCGAAAACCGCCGCTCCGCCTGGGCCGAAGGGGAACTCGAGCAGTTGCTCCTCCTGGCCCGGGAACAGGACCGGGACCCCCTTGCCATCAGGGGCTCCTGGGCCGGGGCCTTCGGACTCCCTCAGTTTATACCTTCTTCCTACCGTAAATACGGCGCGGACGGTAACCGGGACGGTCGGATCGACCTCGAAAACCTGGCCGATTCTTTCGCCAGCATCGCCAATTACCTGAAGGCCTCCGGTTGGGACCCAAAGGATCCCATCAAGAAAAAAGAGGCCGTATACGCCTACAACCACTGCGACAATTATGTCCAGGCCGTCCTGGCCTATGCCCGGGCGATCAAACACTGAACCGGAGGAAGTGTGCCAGTCATAGTCTTCGTTGTCATTTTGACCCTGGGGTGGTGGGCCGGGCTCGCCCCGCAATCACCGGCCCAGACCAAGCCGGCCCTGCAGGAGGCCAAAACCTTTTTTGACCGAGGCCTGGAACTGTTCAACATGAACAAGAACGAGGAAGCGGTCATCGAATTCAGTCGGGCCATCAATCTGGACCCGAAAAATCCGGCTTATTATTATCGCCGCGGTTGGGCCAAGGAACGCCTGTCCAACTGGAACGGGGCCTTGGCCGATTACTCCCGGACCATCGACCTGGATCCGAATTACGCGGTGGCCTATAACAACCGGGGAATGGTTAAGAAAAAACAGGGGGATTTAAAAGGCGCCCTGGCCGATCTCAACCAGGCCGCCGGGTTGAAGTCCAGCAACCAGAACAAGAGCATTTTCCTGACCAACCGAGCCGAATTGAAATACCGGCTGGATGACCTGGAGGGGGCCTGGGCCGATGTCAATCAGGCGTTGGAGTTTCATCCCGATTACGCGGTGGCCTACACCATCAGGGGTTACATAAAGCTGAAAAAAGATGACGTGGCCGGCGCCCTGGCCGACCATAACCTGGCCATGGAGATGAATCCCAGGCTGTCCGGTCCCTACAACAACCGCGGGCTGGTCAGGATGCGCCAGAACGATTTCAGCGGCGCCCTCAACGATTTCAACCGTGCCATCGAGCTCGAACCGGGTTCGGCCCCGGCTTTTTTAAACCGGGGTCGGGTCAAAGAAAAGCTGTCGGACCTCGACGGCGCCCTGCTCGATTACAGCCGGGCCGTAGAGCTCGATCCCCGTT
>JALOOY010000092.1 GCA_025454185.1 Thermodesulfobacteriota bacterium | reverse complement strand
GAGCCTTCCGAGCCGGACCATTTATCTTAAAACAATCGAGGCATCCACCGCGATCGGCTCCCCCTGCACGACCAGCAGTGGGTTGACGTCGATTTCCTGAACGGCATCGACGCGCCAGGATAGTTCCCCCAGGCGGATCAGCCAGTCGGCCAGGAGATCCAGGTCCACCGGCGTTGTCCCCCGAAAGCCCTCCAGCAGGGCCCGGCCCTTCAGTTTCGAGACCATTTCTTCCACATCCCGCCGAGTAACCGGGGCGAGGCGAAAGACCACGTCCCGGTAGACCTCGGCCCGGACACCCCCTATTCCGAGCATGACCGCCGGCCCGAACTGGGGGTCCCGGACGATACCGGCGATCAATTCCACATCTCCCTTCAGTTGCGGTTGTACGAGGTACGATACGGGCATATTCGGCCCGCCGGCCATTTCCCGGAAAGCGGCCTGGAGCTGTTCCGGCGTATGCAGGTCCAGCCGGATCAGCCCGGCCTCGGTTTTATGAACCAGCCCGGGCGACCGGCCCTTCAGGACCACCGGGTAACCGAATTCCTGAGCCGCTGCCAGCACTCCGGAAAGGTCCTCGGCGGGGATTTCCGGCACCACTTTCAATCCCAGTTCCCGGAGCAGCTTTTTGGATTCCCCTTCATCCAGCACCGGTTCCCGGAAGGCTTCGGTCCTTATTTTTAGGGCTTGAAAAATTTCAGGGTCCGCACATCCCTTTGGCACCGCCGGTGATTCTCCTCCCGCCCGGAATTCAAATATCCCGGCCAGGACCTGCACCACCCGCTGGATTTCATTGAAAGCCGGGAAACCCATTTCCTCCAGGGCCAGGCGGAGGGGCTGGTATCCTTGCTCGTGGCCCATGACCCAGAAGAGCACCGGCTTGGGGGTTTTGTTGAGACCATGAAACAATTTTTCCGCGTCAAGGAACCAGACCCCGAAACCGGCGAACAGGTGGACAATGATCGCGTCCACCTCGGGGTCTTCCAGGAGGGCGGCCAGCCCTTCCCGGTAGGTGATCTCCGGGCCGTGCTTTTCCATGGCCGGCCAGAAATCCACCGGGTTGTTCACCGGCATCCAGGAGGGGGACCACTTTTCCAGCCGTTCCCGGGTGGCCGGGCTCAATTCGGCCAGGGCCAAACCGGAAGCCTCCAGGTGGTCGGCGGTGACGATCCCGGCGGCCCCGCTGAAGGTGAAAACCACCACCCGGGGTTTTCCTGCCGGCGGCGCGGTCCGTTCGAAGCCCTTTTCCAGGGTCCGGGCCAGGTCCACCAGCTCGAAAAAATCATCGGCCTGATAGACTCCGGCCTGGTCCAGGGCGCCTCGAACCAGCGCCTGGTTCCCGGCCAGGGAGGCGGTGTGGGAAGCGGCTGCCCGGGCCCCGGCGGCGCTTTTGCCGCCCTTGAGGACCACGATGGGCTTTCGGCGTTGAGAAGCCAGCTCGAAAAAACGGCGGCCCCGGGGAAAGGATTCCACGTACATGGCGATGACTTTGGTCTCCTCATCATCCAGAAAAAATTCCAGCAGGTCGGTTTCATCCACGTCGCACTTGTTGCCGATGGAACAGGCCTTGGCCAGACGCAGGATTTTATGGCTCATCAGGGTGGTCATAAAACCGCCGGCCAGAAGGCCGCTCTGGACGATCAGGGACACTCCCCCGGGATTCAGGTTATCCTGCCAGGCATCCGGGCTGAGGAAGGAAAACACATAGCGTTTGCGGCTGTCGATCAGCCCCATGCAGTTGGGACCCCAGATTCGTATTCCGCCGCGGCGGGCGATTTCCAGGCAGCGTTCCTGCAGGGCCCGGCCTTCAGGCCCCACCTCGGCGAAGCCGCCGGATTCGATGATGACCCCGGGGATACCCCGGGCGGCGCATTGTTCCAGGACCGCCGGGACCGCCGGGGCGGGAACGAAAATGATCGCCAGGTCTACCGGATTCGGGACCGCTGTCACTTCAGGATAACAGCGCAATCCCAGTATTTCATGATACCGTGGATTCACCGGACAGATCGGGCCGTCATAGCCCAGGGTCAGGTTGGTGAGCAGGCTGTGCCCGCCGGTATGGGGTTTGGGCGTGGCCCCGATCAGTGCGACGCCTTTGGGTTCGAAAAAGAATTTCATGAACAGCCTTTCGAAATACGAGATTTATAGCTGCCCTGATATAACACATCCATCCGGACTTGAACAGACCCTCTTGAAGTCAAAACCGGATCACCGCTCCAATTTTCGTTGTGCTTCTTCGAAAAATTAGGCAAAATTATACGCAATAATATTTCCCTTTCGATTCCTAAGGAGATTTAAAGATGCGCGCAATTAGGTTTCGGTCCTCGATCCTGGTACTTGTTTTCCTGCTGCTTAGTGGCGGTATTTTCACCTCGCCATCACCGGCCCAGACCCTCTCCCAGGGGCAACTGGTCTATGTGCCCATCTATTCCCACATCTATTACGGCGACCAGGAACGGGCCATCCTGCTCACGGGCACGCTGAGCGTTCGTAACACGGATCCCACGCAGCCCATCACCCTCCTGCAGGCGGACTATTACGATAACGACGGCAAGCTGATCCGGAAATATATCACCCAGCCGGTCACCCTGGGTCCGCTCGGCTCCACCCGCTACATCGTCAAGGCCTCGGACACC
This sequence comes from Thermodesulfobacteriota bacterium, assembly GCA_025454185.1. Taxonomy (GTDB): domain Bacteria; phylum Desulfobacterota; class RBG-13-43-22; order RBG-13-43-22; family RBG-13-43-22; genus JACRCK01. Next base: position 3,891 of record JALOOY010000092.1, on the reverse strand, counting down.
GCCGGGGGTTCGGGGGCCAATTTTCTGGTTCGCTGGAAAGCGGCCGCCCCGGCCAATGAACCGATTATGGAAGGGGTCATGATCGGCACCTCCATGGGGCAAGGCATTTCCTTTTCCTCCCGGGGAGTGGCCCTCAAGGAAAAGTAATTCGGCCCTGCACAGCATGGCCTTCAGCCTCGGATTGACTTTTTAAGTCATTTTCCTATAATAAAAATTGTGAAGCGTAATTTTAAAAGAAGCCGGGCCTTGTGCCTGCTGCTGCTTTCCCTGTTTTTGCTCGAGTATATGGAGCCTTCCGCCGTTGGGGTGCGCGCTTTTTGCGACGTCCCGCTGACGGGGGAAAATCCCGACCGGGAAAACCCACCCTCGCCGCACGCCATGGGCATTAATGGGATTTTACCCATCGAAATCAACCCTTTCATAACCCTCTTCGTTGCTTTACCCGGCAGCAATTCACCGAAAAACGTTTTTTTCAAAATCGAACGCCCTCCCCTACCCCGCGGCTAACCTCCCAACTCTGTTTTTTACTTAAGCTTCTTTTTTTTCACACCGGTCTATTGGTTTGCCCGTTAGGGCCTTTCCGATTCGCGCCGTTTTCTTTAAAGGAGGTCTATTCTTATGGAATTTTTTCAGCGGGTCATTTTGATCGGGGCCATGTTGGCCCTGGGGATACTCTTGATTTTCGCGGCCAAACTGCTGTTGGGCCTACTGCCCAAAGTCTGGGTGGTCTTGCTGTTGGCACTTTTCGAATTTGTACTGGTCGTGGCGGTGATACGGCTCAACAGTCCGAAAGCAGCGGCCTCGGGGAAATAACGCCGGCCTTCCTGCTCCAGGTTGTCTAATACTGTTTAGTATGTTTTAATAGTACCCATGGAAATTCCCCTTTTAACCGACATCGACATCATCCTGGGCCTATCCATAGGCATCCTCTTCGTGTTTCTCCGGCTGAAAATGCCGGCCCTGATCGGGTTTTTCCTCACGGGCATCCTGGCCGGGCCCCACGGGCTGGGGCTGGTCCAGGCCGTCCACGAAGTGGAGATCATGGCCGAGATCGGGGTGGTCCTGCTGCTGTTCACCATCGGCATCGAGTTCTCCATCAATCAACTGCTGCAGATCAGGAAATCGGTCCTCCTGGGGGGATCGCTGCAGGTCCTGTTGACCACCGGGGCCACCTTTCTGGCGGCCCGCTGGTTCGGCCTGGGGGTGGGGCAGTCCGTCTTTCTCGGCTTCCTGTTTTCTCTGAGCAGCACGGCCATCGTCTTGAAGCTCCTTCAGGAAAGGGCGGACGTCGATTCGCCCCACGGCCGGACCACCCTTGGCATCCTGATTTTTCAGGACATCGTCATCGTGCCCATGATGCTGCTGACCCCTCTGCTGGGCGGCGAAGGGGGAAATCTGGCGCCCGCGGTCCTGCTCATGCTGTTAAAAGGCGCGGGCGTCATCGTTTTCGTTTATCTGGCCACCAAATGGGTGGTGCCCTTCCTGCTCTTTCATATCGTGGGGACCAAGAGCCGTGAACTGTTCCTCTTCGGGGTCCTCGGCATTTGCCTGGGGGTGGCCTGGCTCACGTCGAGCGTCGGCCTTTCCCTCTCCCTGGGGGCCTTCCTGGCCGGGTTGATCATCTCCGAATCGGAATACAACCACCAAGCCTTGGGCAACGTCCTGCCCTTCAAGGATATTTTTTCAGGTTTTTTTTTCGTTTCCATCGGCATGCTCCTCGACGTGCGCTTTCTGATCGAACACCTTTTGTGGGTGCTGCTGCTGGCGGCGGCCGTCATGGTAGCGAAAACCCTGCTGGCCGCCCTGGCTGCCGGGAGCCTGCGCTATCCGCTGCGCACCACCCTGCTGGTGGGTCTGGGACTCTGCCAGGTGGGGGAGTTCTCTTTTGTCCTGGCGGAGATGGGCGGCCGGTTTGGGCTGCTGACCGGCGACCATTACCAGATGTTCCTGGCCGTCGCCATACTCACCATGGGGGCCACGCCCTTCCTGGTCCCCCTGGCGCCGCGCCTGGCCGACGGCTTCCTGAAGATCCCCGGCCTGGCCCGGTTTCAGGCCGGCATCTTGCCGGACAAGGGGATACAATTGCCGCCCCTGAACGACCACCTGATCATTGTCGGCTTCGGCGTGAACGGCCGCAACCTGGCCCGGGCGGCCAGCGGGGGACAGATTCCCTACCTGATCCTCGAGATGAACCCGGAGACGGTCCGGGAAGAGCGGGACAAAGGGGAACCGATTTTCTTTGGTGATGCCACCCAGGAGCCGGTGCTGGAGACGGCCGGTTTAGAGCGGGCCCGCATCCTGGTGGTGGTGATCAACGACGCCGCGGCGGTGCGGCGGATCACCGAGACGGCCCGCCGGCTGAATCCCAAGATTTATCTGATCATCCGAACCCGTTTCCTCCAAGAAGTGGAGGCCCTGTATGCCCTGGGGGCCGACGAAGTGATCCCCGAGGAGTTCGAAACTGCGGTGGAGATCTTCACCCGCGTCTTGCAGAAATACCTCTTTCCCAAAGACCATATTGAAAAATTCACTGCCGAGGTGCGGTCCGAGGGCTACCAGATGTTCCGCAAGCCCGAGGTGATCCCCGCCTCTTTTTGCGACCTGAGCCTGCATATTCCGGACATGGAGGTGACCACTTTCCTGATCAAGCCGGGTACCTGGGCGGACGGCAAGACCCTGGGCGAGATGGCCCTCCGGAAAAACTTCGGGGTCACGGCCATGGCCGTGCGCCATCAGGGCCAGACCCGGCCCAATCCGGACGGAGACACCCGACTGGCCGCCCAGGACCTGGTGGTGGTCATGGGCCACCCCGACCGCCTGATCGATCTGGAGGACCTGCTGGAAAGGGGTCCAAAAGCGGCCGCCGCCTGATTGGCGGGCAGGGAGGGTTACGAACCGTATTCCGAGGGCACGCTGCGCAGGACTGCCCGGGCCAAGGCTGAAACCTATAATCCGACAGGGCAGGATTCCCGGGGACGCCAAGGGGCCGACCTCAACGCGGGCCGGACTGCTCCAGGACTTCAACGGCCTGATCCTCCTTGACCTTCCGCCACCCCTAATTTATACTTTATTTTACCGCATAATCAATTGGGAATTGTTTTCTTAGCTATGGGGAAAAATATCATTGATACTCTAGCCACCACTTAGGAAACCAAGTTTCAACCCCTTTGTCGGGAATCCCCTTCCCGAATACAGGAAGGAGCGACTCATGCTGCCCTTGAAAAAGATCGTTTGTCCCACGGATTTCAGTGACCCTTCCTTCGAAGCCTTGCAGGCGGCCGTCGAGCTGGCCCGGCACTTCGCCGCCGAGTTGGTCGTGATCCACGTGGTGCAGCCGATCCCCGTGGTGGCCGCGGAGCATATGGGCTCGGTGGTCTTCAATGTGCAGGCCTATCAGGAAGAAATGGAACAAGCGGCGCTTAAAAAACTGCAGCAGCACTTGGCCGAGCGCCTGGCCCCAGGACTTGTGGTCCGGTTGCTGGTGGCCCTGGGTGATCCCGCTGATCAGATCGTGCGGGCCGCGGACGAGGCCCAGGCGGACCTGATCGTCATCGCCACCCGCGGCCAGACAGGCTTCAAGCGGCTGGTCTTCGGCTCGGTGGCCGAGAAGGTGGTCCGTTTGGCCGGAGTGCCGGTGCTCAGCATCCGGGGGGCGCAGGCTGAAAGCTGATCTCCCGGGGCCGGACGGAATCCCCGGGTCTTGCCGCCACCCACTCAACGTATGCCCGGAACCAAATTATACTATCATTTCTCTGCAGCACCATAACCTGCCTGCGCCGACGGAGGAATTACACCGGCGTCCGCAGGAGTATTACCCGCGGCCGGCGGAAAAAACACATTAGAGACATCTCTTAAAACAGGGCCGTATAGCTCCCTGAAGCGCTTGCGAGG
>JALOOY010000553.1 GCA_025454185.1 Thermodesulfobacteriota bacterium | reverse complement strand
ACCATCTGAAGCCGGACGTGGTTCTCCTGTCCGTGGCCGGCCCGGACAACGGCGGCAATTACAGCCTGGGCACTACGGTGGAGGCGGTGCTGGCCGCGGTGTATACGGCCAAGGAAAACAGGGGGGTCGTCATCGCCGAAAGAAACCGGCAGATGCCCTTCGTGCTCGGCACCACCATCCATGAAAACGACATCGATTTTCTCGTGGACAGCGATTACGATCTGCCGCTCAGCCCGGTAAAAGAACCGGATGAACGGGCCCGGAAGATCGCCGACATCATCGCCACCCTGTTTATCACGGACGGCTGCACCCTGCAGTACGGCATCGGGGAAGTGCCGGAAGCGGTCACCGAGTCGATCATCCGCAACGGGACCAAAGATCTGGGAATTAGGACCGAGTTGTTTTCCGATGCCATGCGGAAGCTGGTGGAAAAGGGCCTGGTGACCAACCGCTATCTGACCAACCGTTTTTCCATAGCCACCGTTTTTCTTTCAGGCAGCCGGGAAGGGTACAATTGGTATCATAACAACAGTTCTCTGCAGAGCCGGCCTTCGGACCGCACCAACAGTATGCTGCATATCGCCTCCGAGCATAAGATGGTGGCCATCAACAGCGCCCTGGGCGTCGATCTCCACGGCAATATCTGGGCCGACTCCATCCAGGCCCGCCATATCTACAGCGGGGTCGGCGGACAGGCCGATTTTCTTAGGGGCGCCTACCTTTCCGAAGGGGGAGTGCCCATCATTGCCCTGAAATCCACCACCCACGGGCTTTCCAAGATCGTCGACAAATCGCCCGAGGGCATCACGACCACGGCCATTCCCGCCGACCCGGTGGTGATCGTCACCGAATACGGCGCCTTCGATCCCCGGGGGCTGAGCATCACCGAACACGCCGTCGGTATCGCCCATCTGGCCGCCCCGGAGCATAAGGAGAAACTGCTGCAGCATATTTTTGAAAGCAATGTCTTCAACAAGCCGGCCACCGTGCTGCGGGGAGGAAGGCCCAAGGGCTTTACCCCTTACGAGGCCATTTGAGGATTAAACATTTCGGGATGCGGCCGGCAGCCAAAAGGATCGAGCGTATAACAAAAGACCATAGAAAAAAGACAATGCCGATTGACAAATCTCCTGGGGGCCCCTAACATAATTTCCAATTGGAAAAAAAAGGGGAAAGATTTTTCGAATCATGAAAAATCAGGGGTTTACAAACCAATTGCTATCGGCGGTCTTGGTGTTGGCGTTTATCGCCGCTCCGGCCCTGGATTCGTTGGAATGCGCAAACTGTCAGGAAGGTCATAAAGCAACACTACCGGCCCATAATAAGATTCAGCCCCCTCAGGCCCCTTCACTCAATATTAATAACGTTAATAACGGTCAAGAGGGAAGCAAGGCCGGCGATCCGGGGGATTGCCCTTTTTGTTTTTTAAATGTATTCGGTCTGATCACCGCCCCCCCCAATCAAACATTGCCACCCGCCCTTTCTTTTCCACCCCCAACGTCAAACCCCCTCGGGCCTAGTGCCTTCAACTTCCGACTAAAACCATGAAACGCTCGCCCTGAGCGAGCGACCATAAAATGACCGTCAACCCCGATTTTGTCGCGGGGCTGTACAGGTTACCAATTTTTCCATTCAAGGGAGGGCAACCCTATGTGGAACGCCTGGTTTCTTATGGCCTGCTTTCTGACTTTTACCGTCCCCAACGTCTATCCGCTGACAGTGGACCAGGCGGTCAACCAAGCCCTGCAGAACAACCCGGATCTCCTCGCCCGGAGGCTGGACGTGGAGGTGGCCCAGGGGCAATTGGAGAAGGCCCAAATTCCGTTGATCGCCAATCCGGTCATGGAAAGTTTCGTGTCCGGTAAGGACCGGCCCCCGCAGGAAGGGGGAGGGGAATACACCAATTACGGTCTCAAGCTATCCCAGGAATTTGAAATTGCCGGACAGCGGGGTTTGCGGATCTCCCTGTCCGAAAAGGAACTCGCCCGTTTGGTCCTGGAGATCCAAGACCAGGAAAGGGTCCTGGCCTTCGAGGTCAAAGAGGCCTTCACCCGGGTCCTGGCGGCCCAGGGAAAGAAGGGATTGCATGGGCAGGTCGTGCGGCTGCAGGAGGATTTACTGCAGTTCACCAGACTGAAGTTCCAGGCCGGAGAGGCAGCGGCCCTGGAAGTAAACCTGGCCGAAGTGGAGCTGAGTAAATCGAAAAAGGATCTCCTTTTGGCGGAACGGGAAGGCCTGGAAAGCTTGTTGGGCCTGCAGGCGCTGCTGGGGGTCCCGCCCGATCCGAGCCTGAACATCGAAGGAGACCTGCTCTCGGATCCCCTTTCCTTTCCCCGGGCGGGAATCCTGATAAAGCAGACGCCTGCCGAACGGCCGGACCTGAAGGCGGCCACCTTGGAGATGGATAAGACCAAGACGGCCCTGGAATTGGCCCAAAGAAACGCTATCCCCAATATCCTGCTGGGCGGTTTTTATAACCGGGACGAAGGGAGAAACGACCTGGGGGTTTCCCTGTCCATTTCCATCCCGCTTTTCGACCGCAAACAGGCTGAAAGAAGAGAAGCCCGGGTCCGAGCGGCCCAGGCTCGGGTAACCCGCGCCGCCCTGGAAAGGACGATTGACCGGGAATTACAGGAATCCGCCAACGCCCTGACTTCTTCCCAAAAGGAACTCGCCCTTTTTAAAAAAGAGATCCTGGAAAAGTCCTTGGAAAACCTCGCCCTTTTGAATTTAGCCTATCGGGAAGGAAAGATCGGTTTTTTTGAGGTGCGGGTGGCTCAGAGAGAAACCGTCGAAACCCAGTTCGCTTATCTGGAGACACTGGGGAGGGCACGCCGGGCCATGAACAGGCTGGAGAGAGTTACCGGAGGGAATTCAAAATGACGATGTCAAAGGACGTGACAAAAAAAACGAAGTGCCTGGCCCTGCTGTTTTTTCTGATAGGGGGGATTTTCTTTTCGGCGGGCTGTCAGAGAAGCGATGGCCCGGTCAAGGACAAGGCCGAGTCTTCAGCAGCGAAAACCAGAGAAGACCGAGATAAAGACGAACACGGTACGGTAACCCTTACCGCCGAGAGGCAAAAAATGGCCGGCATCGAGGTCCGTACGCTGGCGCTGGAATCGGTTTCGGCCCCCCTTTCCGCCACGGCGGTCATTGCGTTGAATGCCGACAGGTTGTCCAAGATCAGTTCCAGGGTCACGGGCAAAGTCATCCAGGTGACGGCCACTCAGGGCCAACGGGTAAGGGCCGGCCAGACGTTGGCCCGGATGGATACGGTCGATCTGGATCAGGTCTGGTCGGAGTACGTCAAGGGCAAGAGTAAACAGGAATTGGCCGCCAAAACACTGCAGCGGGAGGA
>JALOOY010000091.1 GCA_025454185.1 Thermodesulfobacteriota bacterium | reverse complement strand
CCCGGTTTCGGCCAGATCGAGGGCGCACTGAATCCCGCCGATGCCGCCGCCCAGGACCAGGATTTTACCAACCTTTTTATTTTCAGAGTTATTTGCGGACAATGGAAATACAATCTCCGACCGGGATGTATTTGAGCTAAACTCGGATTTCGGATTTTGGAATTCGAATTTAACTCAGCTATGGGTCTTTATCCTCAAGCCTATAACAATCCTTTCCCTTCCAAGAGCGGCAGCGGGTCCGCAAAATGCTGCTTGAACCAGACGCCGGCCCGTTCTCCTCCTTCGAAGGCGAGCCGCATTAGTTCGGTAAAATAGAACACCGGGATGACCATCCCTTTGGAACGGCGCTGGATGATGTCCAGGTTGGCCTGGCACAAGGGGCAGGAAACCACGATGGCCTCGGCGCCGGCCTGGCGGGCCTTGTCCAAAAGCCGCCCGGTCAGCGTGTCCTGAATATCCTTGCGGCCGATGCCGATGCTGGCGCCGCAGCAGGTCCCCTTATAGGACCAGTCCCGGACCTCGGCCCCCAGGGCCGCGGCGAGGCGGTCCAGGGTCTGGGGGTTTTCGAAGTCGGTGTAGCCGGTAATCCGGGGCGGACGGACCATTTGACACCCGTAGTAGCAGACCACCCGAAGACCGGCCAGGGGCCGGACCAGCCGCTGTTCTATTCGTTTTATCAGGGCAGGTTCGGCCAGGAAGCGAGTCATGTCGTGGACCTCCAGCTCACCGCTGACCTGCCAGGGGACATCCACCATTTTTTCCCGCAGGAGCTTCCGGGAAAAACGGAGACGGTTGAAGCAGTTGGCGCAGGGTGAGACCAGGTCCAGACCAAGCTTTTCCGCCAGGGCCAGGTTGCGGGCCGGCAGGGCCGCGGCCATCATCTCGTCCAGGCTGTGGGCGGCCGTGGCCCCGCAGCAGGTCCAGTCCTCGAGTTCCACCAGGCCGATTTCCAGGTGCTGAAAAACCGCGGTAATGGAGCGGGCATAATCCCGGGCCATGCCGTCCAGCGAACATCCGGGGTAGAAGGAAAGCTTCACGGGGCCACCTCGCCGCGCTGCCGGCGGTAGACGGCCCGGATCTCCGCGATGGCCTTGGAGCGCCGGGGAATCAGGTGCAGCTTGCCTTTCCGCCACAAATCCCAACCGAGCCGTAATTCTTCCGGAAGCGTTCCAGCCCTGATCTTTTCCTTGAGAATGGGCAGATGACGGTTGAAGGCCTCCATGAGCCAGAATTCATTGACCCGCCCGAATTTGCGGAGCTGGTCGAGAAAGGTCTGATGGAATACGGCCAGCAGCTTTTCCCGGGGAGCGATGGAGGAATGAAAGGCCATATTGCGAAGAAAGCTGATCACCGCGGCCACCGAGACCTCGTTGGGGCAGTACGTGGAGCACATCTCGCAGGACAGGCAGACCCAGACGGTGGTGGACGACAGCAACGCCTCCCGCCAGCCCAACTGGACGTGCCGAATGACCTGATGGGGTTTGATGTCCATGTATTGGCTTACCGGGCAGGCGTTGGTGCAGCGCTCGCACTGGTAACAGGCCGAGATGTTGGCCCCCGTCTCCCCTTCCACCCGGGACAGGAAGGGATCGCCCCGGCCGGACAGGAGGGTGCGGGGGCGGTCGGGCGGGGGGCCCGATGGGCTGGGTGATTCGTTTGAGGGCGCGAGGGGATTCATTGGGAGATATAATACACCAATATGCGAAGAAAATATTTGACTTAAATCAAGAGGTTCGGATCAGGAATTCGGCTTCTCCTCCACCCCACCTGCTCCCCCCTGGGGGACGAGGGGGTACGAAGGGCAGGACCCGGACAAAAATCAAGAAGTTATTAAATTGTCAATTGTCAATTGATAATTGACAATCGTTTTTCGTAGGAAGGGGGTTCATCCCCTCCCGCCACTGGCTAACCCGGGGATTCCACTCCGACCGATCAATGATCAATTATTCATTCTTGATGGTCTCGCAAAAAATCGTCATTGCGAGCGAAGCGAAGCAATCCCCCGGTGAAACTATCTGATTCCGGGAGATTGTTTCGTCGCTTCACTCCTCGCAATGACTTCTTTTAGGACTTTTTGCGAGTTCATCATTCTTAATTGTTAATGAAAGACAGATTAATCTACTCTGCGAAAAGCTTCCGGTACTCCCCATACCCCTCCTTTTCCAAATCTTCCTTGGGAATGAACCGCAAAGCCGCCGAGTTCAGGCAGTAGCGCAGGCCGGTAGGCGCGGGGCCGTCCGGGAAAACGTGTCCCAGGTGGGAGTCCCCGTATTTGCTGCGCACCTCGGTGCGTCGGGAAAACAACTTGCGGTCCTCCTTTTCCACGAGGTTTCCCGGCTCCAGGGGCCGGGAGAAGCTGGGCCAGCCCGTTCCGGAATCATACTTGTCCAGGGAGCTGAACAGGGGCTCCCCGGAAACGACGTCTATGTAGATTCCTTCTTTTTTATTGTCCCAGAGTTCGTTGTTGAAAGGCGGCTCGGTCCCCTCCTCCTGGGTCACCTTGTACTGCAGGGCGGTCAGTTTTTGCTTCAATTCCGTCTTGTCGGGTTTGCGGTATTTCCCGGCCTTAGCGGACGGGGCCGGTTCTTTTTCCCAGGCCTTCTTCAAAAATTGATCCCTTCCGGAACCGTGGCGGTAATACTGGTAGCGCAGGGGCTTTTTTTTGTAATAATCCTGGTGATAGTCTTCGGCCGGGTAGAAACGCTGGAAGGGCAGGATTTCGGTGACGACCGGCTTGGCGAAGCGGCCCGACTTATTGAGCTCTTCCCTGGAACGCTCCGCGGCTCTTTTCTGCTCCTCATCATGGTAAAAAATGGCGCTGCGGTACTGGGAACCCCGATCCACAAACTGTCCTCCCGGATCGGTGGGGTCGATGTGACGCCAGAAAACATCGAGCAATTTTTCATAAGATACCCGGGCGGGGTCGAAATGGACCTGGACGGCCTCCAGGTGGCCGGTGCCTCCGGCGGAGACCTCTTCATAGGTTGGATTTTCCCTGGCCCCGCCCGTATAGCCGGAAATCACCTTCTCTACGCCGGGTATTTTTTCCAGGTCCGATTCGGTACACCAGAAGCAGCCACCGGCGAAGGTGGCGATATTCACATTGGTTTTATTCTGTTCGGTCATGGGGTTCTCCTTAGGTTTTGACGGTGCCTCCTGCGGGACCTGGCAGCCGATGACGGCGGCCAACAGTACGATCGGGAGAAAAAGTATTCGTTTGGTTTTCTTCAGTGACATGACTGCGCTTTCTAATCGGGGGGACTGGTTAGGGCGGTATTTCACCCACACCCCAACCCCGTTAGCGTTAACGTAACGCAAAAAAGATGAATGTGCCCACTTATAAGCTGAAATAAAAATGAAGGGCTTGACCACTCGGGGTGAAGCCCAGCAGCACCTCGTCATGCCGGTGAAAACCGGCATCCAGGAGGGAATAGACTCGTGCTCCCTGGATCCTGGCCTGCGCCAGGATGACTTTCCCCATTAATAAAATCCGATACTAAGTCAGCGCCTGTTGCTTATTTCAAAAGGGCAACGGTTTATTATTTCTGGAAATATAAGGATGGGGAAGGCGAGTTGCAAGGGAGGGGAGGTTTGCGGGAGAAGGCCGGAGTAGATTGGTGGGTGAGGGCCACCACAGGACGGTTGCTTCCTACGGGGCAGCGCCGGGTAAAAACCATGTGGAGACAGGCCCCAGTGCCTGCCCGCTCCGCTTTCACCGGCGTCCAATGGATCAGGCGGGCGGGAGGGGTTCCAGGTACATTTCGATGGGGTTGATCAGGGTAAACCCAAGGCCCTCCAGCTTTTTCTTGATGCCGACGATGTTATGGGTGAACAGGTAAGGGAAGAAGGCCCGTTTCCCTTTTTCCCAACCCCGGGCCACCAGGACGCTGCCGAAGCGGATTTTCTCTTCGGTGATGGCATCCACGATCCGTTTCATCTGCCCCTGCCGGTCGTCGGCCAGGATGCAGAGCAGGGTCCCCGGTTCATCGATTCCCAACACTTCGGCAAATCCCCGCAGTATGTCCCGGAAGGCGATGATGCCGAGAATCTTTCGGTCCCGGTCGATTACCGGCAATGCGCCGACATGGATCTGCTGCATCAGCAGCAGGGCGTCCTCCAGGGTGTTGTTGGGGGATAAGGTCACCACCTGGGTGGTCATGATGTCCTTGACCTTCAATTGGGCCACCCGTTCCTTCAGTTGACCGAGTTCGGCTTCGGACAAGATCGTGGCGGGCAGGGCGCTGCGCACGTCCCGATCGGTGACAATGCCGATCAGTGTGCCCTCGAGTCCTACGACCGGCAGGGAGTGAATTTTATGCTGCTGCAATAGATCACGGGCCTCGATAACGCCGGCCTCGGGGTGAATGGTGATGACCTTGCGGGTCATGCTGCGTTGGATGAACATGGGAAACCCTTATCTTATGATTGGAGTAATGGAGTATTGGAGTATTGGAGTAATGGTTTTGTACTCGGAGGCAATACTCCAATACTCCAGCACTCCATTACTCCGGTTTTTATTTCATTATCTCATGATTCCCCAGCAAAATCCCCACATGATTCCGGGCCAGTTCAGGCAGCCTTTCCAGGCAGTAGCCCCCTTCCAGAATGGAGATGACCCGTCCCCGGGCGTGGCGCTCGGCCAGGGCCATGATTTGTTCCATGATCCAGGAGTAGCCGGCGGTGGAGAGATTGATGTTGGACATGTCGTCGTCCTGGTGGGCGTCGAAGCCGGCGGATACCAGGATGATCTCGGGCTGGAAACGGTCAAAAGCCGGGATCAGGTCCCGCTGAATGGCATCCCGGTACTCCAGATCTCCATACCCCGGAAGAACCGGGGAGTTCAGGGTGTAGCCGTAGCCGGTTTCCAGGCCTCTTTCGAATTCCCGTCCTGTCCCGGGGTAGGCGAAGGTCGGGTGCTCATGGATGGAATAATAAAATACCGTGTGGTCCCGTTCAAAGATGTGCTGGGTGCCGTTCCCATGATGAACGTCGAAGTCAATGATGCCGACCCGTTTCAGCCCCCACTCCTGCTGGATAAAACGGGCGGTCACGGCCACGTTATTGAAAAAACAAAAGCCGAGGGCGCGGTCCACCTCGGCGTGGTGGCCCGGGGGCCGGACCGCGCAGAAGGCGTTGTCCAACCGCCCTTCCAGGACCAACCGGGCCGCTTCCAGAATCCCGCCCACAGCCAGCAGGGCGGTTTCAAAGGTTTCATAGCAGATCTGGTTGTCGGGGTGGTCCAGTTCGCTCTTCCCCATCAGGCAGGCTTCTTCGAAGCGCCGGATGTGGGCAACATCATGGACGGTCTCGATGCGCCTCTGGTCGGCCGGGCGGGCCTCGACACGGGTCAAGCGGGGCAGCAGGTTTCCGTCTTCCAACCCCTTGAGGATGGCCTGCAATCTGTCCGGGACCTCCGGATGACCTTCGCCGGTCCGGTGCCGCAAATAACGTTCGTCATAAAGCAGTCCGGTACGATTCATAAAAAAGGATTATTAACAGCTAAAGCAGACTTGTCAACCGGGAAATCAGACGGCGGAGGCTGACGATCCCCTGTTCGAGAAACAGGGGATCGTCATAGGGAGGAAAGACTGCCTGGGTGGGGTTGGGAAAAAAGGTCGGAAAGGTTGTTCAACTGCCCATCATGAAATAAGCCGCCACCAGCAAGCCGAAGAAGACCGCTCCGTAAATCACGTATTCCATTTTGCCCATCATAAGAATTACCTCCTTTAATTCATGAATTTTTTTTCATGAATTAAGCAATAAGCGGGCCACGGAATGCGTTTCTTTTATTTTTTTAACTTATTGATATTTATTGATTATTTTTTTATGAAACAATTTGGGCCGGTAACCAGATAACCGTAATGAATTTATTTGTTACTTTAAGTAATAGAATGAACCCATGAGCAGTTTTTTATTATAAATATCTAATAGTTAAAATATGATACCCATAGTAACATTTATTTTTAAATATGGGTAATAAAGTAGCATGCACGCATGAAGCAACACTAAAAAAAAGAAAAAAATTCAGCGGAGTTTTATGGCGTATTCTTTCTTGTCTCCATTCATGGCAGTCAGCAACGTTTCGATGGCCTGATCCTGTAAAGTCGGATGGCGAAAAGTGAGCTTGCCGTTGATCTCATATTTAACCCGTCGGCCGAGTCTGGTTTTCTTTAGGTACCCTTCTTGCTCGAGGTCGGCGTTGATCTTCCTTACCGATCGTTCCGTGATGCCGAGCTGCTGAGCCAATTCCCGGGCGGTGATCACCGGGTCCCTGGTCAGAGAAATCAAAACGCGGGCATGATTGGTTAGAAAAGTCCATTCTGACATGCGGCGAACCTCTTTTTTTCTTTTTTTGCCGAAAACTTACGCCGACAAAAAGGGACATTTTTTAGCCGGTCCCGCGTTCCGCGGGACTAAAAACCCATGATCGTCGGCGCGGAGAAAATTTCCGTTCTATGGCTCTTCTTCAGCCAGATGGTTTTTATGCCCGAAGGGCTTGAAGGACAGGGTAGCGGCAGGTCGCCGCTACCCTGTCCTGTCTA
>JALOOY010000090.1 GCA_025454185.1 Thermodesulfobacteriota bacterium | reverse complement strand
CCGCTACTTCCTGCAATATCGGGGCGTCAAGGAGTTCCTGGACCGGACTATCACCGAGGCCCGGGAAACGAAGATGGTGACTACCCTCTTTAACCGCCGGCGGATCATCGAGGAGATCAACAGCTCCAACCGGGTGGCCCGCCAGTTCGCCGAGCGCACCGCCATCAACACGCCCATCCAGGGCAGCGCCGCCGATTTGATCAAAAAGGCCATGATCGTCATCGACCGGGAGATGAAGCAGCAGAAGCTGAAAGCGAAAATGCTCCTGCAAGTGCACGACGAACTGGTCTTCGAGGCCCCGGAAGGGGAGGTCGAAGCTTTGAAAAAAATGGTCAAAGAACACATGGAGGCGGCGGTGGCGCTGCAGGTGCCGCTGCTGGTCCAGATCTCCACCGGGCGGAACTGGGCCGAGTTGAAGTAAAAAAACCGCAACCAAGGGATGCGGTTTCTTATGAAGGAACCCGCCACTTCAGTCCCTGAAACCGGGCATAGTCGCGATCGAGGGTAATCCATTCACAGCCCGACTCGATGGCCAGGGCCGCAAACCAGGCATCCGGGACCAGGTTGCCCCGGGCATCCGCTTCGAGGCAAAGGCGGGTAAATATCCCCCAGTGCCGCTCTCCGGGCTGGATGACCACACAGTGGGGTTGGGCCAACAGGATTTCACAGAAACCAACAACGTCAGCCAGGCTGCTTGGCTCCTTGAACACTCTGGGGTGGGTGGTGATCCGGAGTACGCCCCCCAAGACCTGAGGAGACAACCCAAAACGCGAGTCGCCGTTTACTATTTTCTCCATCCACCACTTGCAAAGCGAATGGTGTGAGGAATCGGCGCGGAAAGCGTGAACCAAGATGCTGACATCCGGGAGAATCACGGCTTGTCCATAATCTCTTCCAGGTCACTGGATCGGTCAAGGTCTACGCCGGGCAGGACCCCTCCGGAAGCCTTGGACACCGGCAGTTGGGTTCGTTTTTTACGTTCAACCCTGGCGGGAGAAAGGACGAGGTTCAGGCCCTCCTCGATCAATGAGGTGAGACTTCGCCTCTCAGTGGCTGCCCGTTTTTTGGCCTCTCGCAACAGATCGTCGGCTAATCGAACGGTGGTTCTCATACATATAGACATAAATAAAAGACATTAATATGTCAATCGAGAAATAGTATTTTTTTGACTGTTCGGAATACTTGTTGAATAACTTCAAATATACCATTTGATTTTATGGCATATTTCCGATAAATAAATAGGTATTCCCTTTCAGCATTGGCTCTTTATCTTTAGCTGTGCACTGGAGGAAGCCGATCCGAACCAAAGCCCCGTTTTAAATTTTTGAAACGGGGCTTTTTTGTTTGAAAGGATCATAGAATTGGCCCGACCAAAAGCCACCCCCGGCAGAAGCACCCGGCCCATTCTCCGCAAAGCCGTTTCCCGGAAACGGTTGTTCCAACAAATGGACCGTTTCCAGGAAGGGCCGGTCATCTGGGTCTCCGGTCCGGGGGGCTGCGGCAAGACCACCCTGGTCAGTTCCTATCAGCAGGAAAGGGGTATCCCCAGCCTTTGGCACCAGATCGAGGAGGCGGACAAGGACCTGGCCACTTTTTTTTATAATCTGGGGAACGCCTTCAGCCGTGCCTTCCCTAAACGGAAAAACCCCCTGCCCCTGCTGACCCCGGAATACCTCCAGGGCATCCCCACCTTTGCCCGACGTTTTTTTCAAGAGGCATTCAGCCGTTTAAAACCAGGGATGGGCCTCGTTTTTGACAATTTCCAATTGGTTCCGGAAAACTCCCAGGTCCAGGAGGTCATCCTGTCAGGGGTGAACGAAATACCGCCGGATAGGCACCTGGTGCTGATCAGTCGGGGCGCGCCGCCCCCATCCTGGATCAGGCTACAGGCCAACCAGCAATTGGGACTTTTGACCGGAGACGACCTGCGCCTGACCCTGGAGGAATCGGCGAAGATCGCCCGTTTGCGGGCCGATCGGGAGCTCCCGCAAGAAATGATTGAACACGTGCACTCCCTGGTGGAAGGCTGGGCGGCGGGATTGATGCTAATGCTGGAGAGTCTCCGAAGAGGGATCAACCTCCAGGCGGTGGAGGAGACCACCCGTGAAGGGATCCTCTATTACTTTGGGAATGAGATCTTTGCCAAGATCAGCCCGGAGGTTCAGGATTTTTTTCTGCGGACAGCTTTCCTGCCTCAAATGACCATTGGGATGGCGGAAACGATGAGCGGTCTTCCGCAAACCGGTTCCATCCTGGCCGGGTTGATGCGGAACAATTATTTTATCGATCAGCGATACCGTCAAGAGCCGGTTTACCAGTACCACCCCCTGTTTAGAGCATTCTTGCGACACCGGGCTAAAGCCCATTTCTCCCCGGACACTTTCAATGACTTAAACCGGAAAGCCATTCACCTGCTGGAAACTGCCGGGCAAATCGAAGAAGCCTTCCATCTGGCCAAGGAAGCAGATGACCGGGAAATGATGAAGCGGATCATTCTCCAGCAGGCCCCAACCCTGCAGAGTCAGGGAAGGCTCAATCTGCTGGCGGAATGGCTGGACGGGCTGCCCAGTGATCTGATTGAACAGGATGCCTGGCTTCTCTTCTGGAAGGGGGCCGCGGGGTATATTCGTGATCCTTTTTTGAGCCGGGGATTCCTGGAGCGGTCTTATGAAAAATTCAAGCAAAAGGGGGAGATCGCCTATATGCTGCTGGCCTGGTCCAGTATCATTCGGGTTATCATTCACTGCATTAAAGGCTATGATCAGTTAGACCATTGGATTGATGAACTTAATACCCATATTCGGGATCCCCTCCAGGAATTTCCTTCTCCCTGGATAGGCGCCCAGGTGTCCACCTGTATGTTCTCGGCTCTGGCCCAGAGGCAATCCGGTCATCCGGAGATCGAACAATGGGGGAATCGCGCCCTGGCCCTGACGGAGGCCCCTGAATTTAAAAGCGAGAGAACGATGGTTCTATTCCATCTGATACTTTACGGGGTCTATGCCGGCCATTTTGATAAGGCCACCCTGGCGCTGGAACTGCTCAGCTCATTGAACCGGACCCTGGAAATAAAGTCGCTCGTGCGTATTTGGGGCTACTTTGGAGAGGCCATGTTTTTTGAGATAGCGGGCTTCCCTGAAAAATGCGAGAAGGCCGTTTCCGAGGGTCTTGAGTATTTCCGAACCGTGGGATGGCATTCCATGGACGATTTTTTGCTGTTTCACGCCATCCAGAACTCATTGAATATGAATGATACTGCAAAGGCCCGCCTGTTCATAAACCGGTTATCCGCCTCCATGACGAAACCCGAAATGGAAGACAGGGCGATGTCTTCCCGCGACCAGTACATCTATTATTACACTGTGGCCAGAGAAGAACTTATCCGCGGAACATACGATCAAGCCGCCATTCATGGGGAGCAGGCCCTGCGTTACGCGCTCGAAAGCGGTGCTCCATTCGTCATCGGGGTCGCCTATCTGTTGAAGGCCGCCATAATGAATCACCGCGGGTTGGATGATAAGGCCCGGGAATACCTTTCCCAGGGATTGGCCTCCTCCCGGCAGATCAAGAGTCCATTCCTGGAATTCAACGCCCGGCTGCAGCAGGCCCATCTGGCCTTCAAGAACCAGGAGAAAAGCCCGGGCCTCACGTTTCTCCGGGAAGCGTTGAACCTGGGGAAGGAAGCGAAGTTGTTGAATACCTATATCGATTGTCCGGCGGATACGGCCTTTCTTTGCCAGAAAGCGCTGGAAGAGGGGATCGAGGTGGAATATGTCCAGGAGATCATCCGCCGGCGAAGACTGGTGCCGGAAAACCCTCCGGGTCAACTGGAGAATTGGCCCTGGCCGCTGAAGGTGTATACCTTGGGGCAATTCCTTATTTATAAGGACGGGCAGCCCCTCGGCCTCTCCCGCAAGGCCCAGAAAAAGCCACTCGAACTGCTCCAGGTCCTGATCGCCGCCGGGGCCGGAGGCATCCGTGAGGAGGAACTGGCCGATGCCCTCTGGCCGGATGCCGACGGGGATGCGGCCGCGCAAACATTAAAGACCACCATCTACCGGTTTCGCCTCCTGGTTGGCAGGGAAGAGGTGGTTAGAGTCCGCGAGCGTCAGGTGACTCTGGACGACCGCCATTGCTGGATAGATGCCTGGGCCTTTGAACAGCTTCTCGGAGAATCTGATCGGAACAATCCCCAGGCCGCCGTCCCGCTGCTGGAAAAGGCCCTTGGGTTATACCAAGGCCCTTTTCTGGGCCGGGGGATGGAGGACCCCCGGCTGCTGTCCGCCGCGGAAAGGCTGCGCAGCAAGTTCCTGCGCGGGGTGGAAAAATTGGGGGCTTGCTGGACTCGAGACGGGCAGTGGGAGAAAGCCCGGGACTGCTACCGGAAAGGCCTGGAAGTGGACGACCTGGCCGAGGAATTCTGCCAGGGTTTAATGATCTGCAGCCGAAGCCTGGACTTAAAGGCCGAGGGGCTTTCGGTCTATAAAAATTTTAAGAAAAGACTCAAAACGGAACTGGGAATCGAACCGGCGGCCAAGACAAAGGCGATAAGGGATAGTTTGCTCAGGGAAGATGGAAGATAGAAGAGGGAAGATGGAAGTAAAGGACTGGAAAGAGCAAACGTGGTACAGCCGCCCCCGGCTGGGATAGTGAGACAGACTACCTCCTCAAATCTTGGTTGTTAATGGCATGAAAGGATGTAGCACAGCCGCCCTCGGCTGTGACACACCGCCAACCCTGGTGGATCCCCTTCGCTTGATCCACCCTGCGACGGCCCTCCCATATTTTTTTAATTCCCCCCCATCCGTTACCTATCTGTTACCTCCGCCATGTTATTCAACCATTAAAAGAACCTTTCGGGTTTAATCAAGATCAGTAGATTCAACCTCATTGGCCAGCCGATTCCAGGGAGGGGTCATGAATCCGGTCTCCAATTATATCATCCGGATCTACCGGTGCGAAAAGGACCGTCCTAAAAGCCTGGTAGGGATCGTGGAAGAGGCGGGGGAAAAGGGGAAAAAGGCATTTCAAAGCTATGATGAGCTTTGGGAGATTTTGAATACCGGGAAAGGAAAAAGAAAAACCGAAATAACAAGGCAGGATATCGGCGCCTAGTTTGAAAACGAACGAATTTGGTTTACTGGTTCCGGACCGGCAGGCGAGACTCCTGCCCTACAAAAGGAAAAACTCCCAGGGTTTTCGTAGGGGCGGCGTTCCCGCCGCCCAGGGCCTGGTGAGTCTAAAACACCTATGAATACTCCCACAGGGAGAAAGAAGGGAGGTGAAGACTTAGTCGTGTTGGTTCCCGGGTTCACAGGATAATTGTCGGCCAGCCAAAAACGTTACTTGAGTTTATGAAAGGAGAACATCATGGATAAGAAAAGAGGAAGAAAAGCTTGTTTTCTCGCCGCCGCTATCGCAATGCTGGTAGTCGCCGCGGCCGTTCCGGCCGGGGCGGGTGATGCAAATGTTAATTGTAATAAGCAGGGCCTGAACAGACTGATTACCGGGGATTATCATAGCATGTTATCTTTATCCTGCACCTATACCGATCAAGTTGGAACATTTAATCCCGAAACCCTTGAGCGCAGTAGTATTGGAAACTATTCTACTGCAACCATACAGGCGGTCAGTTCCTTCGACGGTCGCGGGGGATACACCTCTCTGGGGGAAGTTCTCACTGTGGAAAGCGGTACCTCTTCTTTCCCCGTAGGTCAATATAAAATAGAATGTAAGGATGGAAAATACGAAGTAGACGAACAACTAAATGTTAATATCAAATGCGATACTATAATAACGCCCACAGCGGGTTACCTTCATGACCATCCCCCTGTCCCTCCCGGCTATCCACCATTTTTTTTCGTAGTCTATGGTGGTGAATCGAATGGCCCTGCGCTGGGCACTATGGGGAACATAATCATATTGAGACACAATACGCAACCGAATGTGGAAGAACTATACGCATATGGCGCTTTTGGTAATCCGTTAGCTAAACTGGGTGAAAGGATCTGTGCCTCTTCGGGGATGTCCATGAAGATCATCGGCAAGGGTAATAACCTGAGGGAGCGGGGCAAGTGATCGGTCGAAAGATGAAAAGTTAGTCGACGGTATTGGCGGCCAAAACGGCAGGGTCGAGGATAACCCTGCCGTTTTTTTGTTGGCATCAGTTCTGCGAATTACGGACCGGAGGTTCGTTTGCGGCGGATCGAATGGATGATTTGATCGAGCTGCTGCAGGAAGAGGGAACGATCTTTCTTCTGGAAAGGTGGGGGGCCGCCTCCCAGGCTGCCGGCCTCCCGAAGCCGGGAGAGCAGGTCCCGGGAGGCCAGAGCATCGCCTATGTTCTTTTCGGTGAAGGGCCGGCCGTTCGGGCGAAGGACCCAGGCCCCCACATCCAGACAGCGGGCGGCCAGGGGGATATCCGTGGTGATCACATTATCGTCGGCTGCCAGGTGATCAACAATGTAATCATCGGCGGCATCGAACTGCCCCTCGACCACGACCAGTTCGATCCAGTCCTCCATCGGGGTGCGCATCCGGGCGTTGGCCACCAG
>JALOOY010000089.1 GCA_025454185.1 Thermodesulfobacteriota bacterium | reverse complement strand
CCCCGGGCAGCAGGGCCGAGAGCAGGGGGGCGGTGCGGGCGCGTTTCATGATGTTTTTATAACGGTCCCAGGTTTCCTTTGTCAAGGAACGGTTTAAGGGGTGAAGAAAAAATTAGGTTTTGCATCCGGAAAGGACCTATGATAGATAAATAATTTCGAAAACTCGCATATAGGACTCACAGGACTTATAGGACCTATGATTGACTTATCCCGAGCCGTCCACGTCAGCGTCCCTTTTATGATGCTCCGGGACCAGTACCTCCCCCTGGTGCTGGAAAACCGGATTTCCCTGGAAATCGGGATCGACGCCGAAGTGCTCGATACCTGCCCCCTGGGTGATCTGGTGCGGATAGCCCGGAAGATTCGGGAAGCGGACCTGAACTGCTCCCTCCACGCCCCTTTTCTCGATCTTTCCCCCGGCGCCCTCGACCCCCGGATTCGGCAGATCTCCCGGGAACGGCTGGACCAGGTCATCCAACTGATCCCTGTTTTTCAGCCCCGCTGGGTGGTCTGTCATCTGGCCTATGAGGCCCGCCATTACCAGGACGACCTGGACCGCTGGCGCGGCCATTGTCTGGAGACCTTTTCCGGATGGCTGGACCGTTTGCGGGGGGTGGATGTCCCCCTCATGGTGGAAAACGTCTATGAAAAAGAGCCGGATCATCTGCTGTCCCTGTTTCAGGCCCTCCCGGATCGCCGGCTGCGGTTCTGTCTCGACGTGGGGCACCACCGCCTCTACGCCCGGGACGATTTGAGGGCCTGGATCGACCGCCTGGGGCCTTTTCTGGGTATGCTGCACCTGCATGACAACCACGGGCAAATGGATGATCATCTGGCCCTGGGCAGCGGCACCATCGATTTTCCCGCCTTCTTTGGGTTGCTGAAATCCCGGGACCTCGCCCCCTGGATTACCATCGAACCCCATCAGGAGGATTGGGTTCGGGAAAGCCTGGTTTTTCTGGCCAATCACTGGCCCTGGCCCTGATTCCCCGATCGTTCTCGCCAACTCAAATCATAATTAAATATTACCAAAAGGGCAGCAGCCAAGGCTCCCCGGTTTATCCTTGACAGTCTTACTAATTTATAACATTTTAGATTCTTACAGCCATTGTTATGAGGATTTGTCTCTAACAATGGCTGTAAGAATCTAAAAATAAAAACCATATGTTTTTTAAGCGTTTAGACTTTAAAGATGGTTTTTATTCCATTCAAAAGAAATTCAGATTTTTTTGGTTGGAATTATTACATTAGATTTTGCCGCCATTGTTTTTAAAGAAAGATGGCGGCAAAATCTAATGTGAGGGCGTTTATATTTTGGGAGGCTCCATGGATTACAAAAAAACCTTAAATCTTCCCCAGACGGAATTCCCCATGAAGGCCAATCTGGCCCAGCGGGAGCCGGAAAGACTCCGGCATTGGGAAAAAACGGACCTTTATGGAAAAATGCGGGCCGGCGCAAAGGGGCGGCCGCTGTTTATCCTCCACGACGGTCCTCCTTATGCCAACGGCCATATCCACATGGGCACGGCCTTCAATAAAATCCTGAAGGATATCATTATCAAATCCAAACAGATGAGCGGCTTTGACGCCCCCTACGTGCCCGGATGGGACTGCCACGGACTGCCCATCGAGCACCAGGTGGACAAGGAACTGGGCAGCCGGCGCCAGGGTCTGTCCCAGTTGGAGGTGCGCCAGCGCTGCCGGGCCTATGCCGAAAAATTCATCGACATTCAGCGGGAAGAGTTCAAACGGCTGGGAGTGCTGGGCGAGTGGAACGATCCCTATCTGACCATGAATTTTGATTATGAAGCCGTAATCGTCCGGGAGTTCGGCCGTTTTGCTCTCCAGGGCGACGTGTATAAGAGCAAGAAGCCCATCTACTGGTGCACCTCCTGCAAAACGGCCCTGGCCGAGGCGGAAGTCGAGTACGAACCCCATACTTCTCCGTCTATTTTTGTCCAATTTCCTCTCGGTGAGTCCCTGGAGGGGGAATACCCGGAGTTGAAAGGCAAAAACGTTTCGGTCCTGATCTGGACCACCACCCCCTGGACTATCCCGGCCAACCTGGCCCTGGCCTTCCACCCGGATTATGAATACGTGGCGGTCGAAGTCGCCGAACAGGTATTTATCCTGGCCCGCGGTCTCCTGGAAAAGGTGAGTCAGCGGCTGGGCTGGACGGCGCCGCGCGTCCTGGTTTCCCTGGACCCGAAAAGGCTGGAGGGCAAAAAAGCCCGCCATCCCCTGTATGACCGGGAATCGCTGCTGATCCTGGCCCCTTATGTAACCCTGGAGGACGGGACCGGCGTGGTCCATACCGCGCCCGGGCACGGCCAGGAGGACTTTGAAAGCGGGCTCCGCTATCACCTGGATATCTACTCTCCGGTGGACGACGCCGGTTTTTTTACGCCGGAAGTGGGGTTTTTTGCCGGGACCCACGTCTTCGAGGCCAACGAGGCGGTAAAGGAAAAGCTGAAAGAAAGCGGCGCCCTGCAGGGGGCCGAGTCCATCGACCACAGCTATCCCCATTGCTGGCGCTGCAAGAAGCCGGTCATCTTCCGGGCTACCGCCCAGTGGTTCATTTCCATGGAGAAAAACGGACTTCGCCGCAAGGCCCTTACGGAAATCGACCGGGTGACCTGGACCCCGGCCTGGGGCCGGGACCGCATCCGCGGCATGATGGAATCCCGCCCGGACTGGTGCCTGTCCCGTCAGCGTTCCTGGGGAGTGCCCATCGCCGTGTTTTATTGTGCTCAGTGCGGCCGGTGGGTCCTGACGCCGGAGATCCTGGATCGCCTGGTGGGTCTGATCAGGGCAGAGGGGACCGACGTCTGGTTTTCCCTGAATGAAACGGACCTGCTGCCCCCGGGAACCGTCTGCCCCCACTGCCGGGGCACGGCCTTCAAGAAGGAGACGGATATCCTGGATGTCTGGTTCGATTCCGGGGTCAGCCATGCCGGCGTCCTCGAGGCCCGGTCCACCCTGCGCTGGCCGGCGGACCTCTACCTCGAGGGCAGCGACCAGCACCGGGGCTGGTTCCACAGTTCCCTGCTGGCGGCGGTGGGCACCCGCGGACGGGCTCCCTACGAGGGGGTCCTGACCCACGGTTTCGTGGTGGACGGCCGGGGGAAAAAAATGTCCAAGTCCCTGGGAAACGTGATCTATCCGGAAGAGGTCATCAAAAAATTCGGGGCGGAAATTCTGCGGCTCTGGGTTTCCGCCGAAGACTACCGGGATGATATCCGCATCTCGCCTCAAATCCTGCAGCAGCTTACCGAGGCCTATCGCCGCATCCGCAATACCTGCCGGTTTCTGCTGGGGAATCTGGTCGATTTCGACTCCCGCCGGGACCTGGTGCCCCATGAGGAGTTGGAAGAGCTGGATCGCTGGGTCCTCCATCGCCTGCAGAAGTTGACCGTCCGGGTCCGCCGGGCCTTTGAGCGCTATGATTTCCACGTGGTCTACCACAGCCTCTACCAGTTCTGTACCAACGATCTCAGCGCCTTCTATCTCGATATCCTGAAGGACCGGCTCTATACGTCGGCCCCGGCCTCCCGGGAGCGGCGGTCGGGCCAGACGGCCCTGCTCCATATCCTCAAGGCCCTGGTTCGTCTGATGGCCCCGGTGCTGTCCTTTACAGCGGAAGAGATCTGGTCCTACCTGCCGGAAGGGGAAAAGGAGGCGGAGAGCGTCCACCTCACCCAATTCCCGCCGGAAGACCCGGCCTGGCGGGATGAGGCCCTGGAAGAACGCTGGGAGCGGCTCCTGACTCTGCGGGGAGAGGTGACCAAGGCCCTGGAAAGGGCCCGGCAGGCCCAGATTATCGGCCATCCCCTGGATGCCCGGGTGCGGCTCCTGGCGCCCGGCCCCTGGGGAGATCTGCTCCGGTCGTATGAAGCCCTGCTCCCGGCCCTGTTTATCGTGTCCCAGGCAGAAATGGCGGCTCAGACGGAGGACGGGGATGGTTTTGCCAGCGAGGCCATCCCCGGGCTGCGCGTCTGGGTCACCCGGGCCGCCGGTGAAAAATGCGAGCGCTGCTGGAATTACCGGGAGGAGGTGGGGGAACGGACCGACCATCCGACCCTTTGCCGCCGTTGTTTGCAGGCCATTGCGGGGACCGCCTAATTGACCCGCTCCATTAAATACAAGCTGCTTTTTTTATTGTCCCTCCATGGGATTATCCTCCTGGATGTGGTCAGTAAGCGGCTGGTCATGGGCCGGCTCCCGCTCCATCATTCCCGGACCGTCATCCCCGGGTTTTTTAATCTGGTCCACATTCAGAACCGCGGGGTGGCCTTCGGGATACTGAACAACGCCGACGCTATCTGGAAAGATGTCCTGCTGGTCTTGTTTCCTCTGGCGGCCATGGCTGGAATCTTATGGATTTTATACCGTTATCCGCGGCTGTCCGGAGGCCTGGCCCTGGCCTTGGGTGCCGTAGTGGGCGGGGCCGCCGGCAACCTGTTGGATCGGCTGCGCTATCAGGGGGTGGTGGATTTCCTGGATTTTTACTGGCGGGGGGTCCACTGGCCGGCCTTTAACGTGGCCGATATGGCCATTTCCCTGGGCGTGGGGTTTTTGGTTTTCCATTTCTGGCGCGAAGGCTGAGCCCCGGGGGGCCTGGGCGGGTTGTCCTCGGGAGACCCTTTGCCCACCCTGATTTCGGGGAGGAGGAATAGAAAAGGGGTCCTAAAAATAACTTGCCAATTTTCCGTGGTTATATTAACCAAAATAATAAGGGGGGCTGGAGTGCCGCCGGTGCGCCGGCCGGCAAGCCATTTATTTTAAAACGCCGAAAAGAAGGGGGTTTATTTTGGTCATCTTAGAAGAACTAAGATACAGCCGCGACCACGCCTGGGCCCGTCTGGATGAAGACAACCGCATCACCATCGGGATCAGTGATTATCTGCAGGAGGAGCTGGGTGAAATAACCGGCATCGATCTGCCGGAAGAAGGGGATGAAGTGGTCAAGGATGAAGCCTTCGGGTCCATCGAAGCCCAACTGTCCGTAACCGACCTGTTTTCGCCGGTCAGCGGGGAGATTGTAGAAATCAATGAAGAACTGCTGGATTCACCGGAAGTCATCAACGAAGACCCCTACCAGGATGGCTGGATCATCCGTCTGGAAGTACCGTCCACGACCGAGTTTTACGAATTATTGACCGCCGAGGAATACGAGGAATATATCAAAGAGGTCCGCGGTCTGGAAGACGAAGAGGAAGAGGAAGAAGAGGAAGAGGAATAAGGGCCGCCCTGTGAGCCGTAAAGCCTTGACAGAAAAGGTCGCCGAACTGCTGCGGAGTTCCCGGCTGGCCGTGGCCCTGACCGGGGCCGGCCTCTCGGTGGAAAGCGGCATCCCGGCCTTCCGCGGCAGCCAGGGATTATGGGACCGCTATGATCCCCTGGAGTATGCCCATATCGAGGCCTTTCGGGCCGATCCGAAAAAGGTCTGGGAGATGCTGGCCGAGCTGGGGGGGCTGGTCGAACGGGCCCAACCCAATGCGGCCCACCGGGGCCTGGCCCGTTTGGAAGAAATGGGTTATCTGCGGGCCGTCATCACCCAAAATATCGATGCCCTGCACCAAAGGGCCGGCAGCCGGGAGGTGATCGAGTTCCACGGCAACGGGCAACGGCTGATTTGTCTGGGCTGTGGCCGGCGGTATGCCCAGGATGCCGTAGCGCTGGGGACCCTTCCCCCCCGCTGTTCCTGCCGGGGGGTCCTGAAACCGGATGTGGTTTTTTTCGGGGAGCCCATTCCGACCGAGGCCAGCGAAAAGGCCCTGGCCTACTGCCGGCGGTGTGATCTCCTGCTGGTCATCGGCACTTCGGCGGTCGTGGCCCCGGCCAGCCATTTGCCCCTCATTGCCAAACAGCAAGGCGCCCGAGTCGTGGAAATCAACCTGGAAAGGACGCACCTTTCGGACACCGTTGCGGATGTTGTCTTAGAAACCTCCGCCAGCCAAGCCCTAAACGACATCCTCGAATTTCTGGGTCGTTAGACCGTGTTTTTTCGATCCCGGCCGGGGCATCCTTTCCCGGAGCCACCGATTTCGAAAAGGGTGGTCCGGACCTGCCGGGCAAAGTTTTCACAATCCATTTAACCATACACCGGGCGGGTCGGTCTCTCTAAGGGGAACGTTTGCAGGCGGACGGCCGTCCCGGCGCAGGAAGAGGCTTCCTTGAATATCTTCAGTCAAAACGAAATTCTGTCCATGGTCTGGCAGGCCGGGCCGATGGTGAAGCTGGTCATGCTGCTCCTGCTCGCCTTCTCGGTAGTGTCCTGGTCGATCATTTTTATGAAATACCGGATGATTCGCCGGGCCAGGAAAGAGACCAATCAGTTTCAGGAGATCTTCTGGCGCAGCCGAAGTCTGGCCACGGCCTTTGGGGAGTCCAAAGATTTGACCTTCAGCCCGGTAGCAGAGCTCTTCCGGGTCGCTGTGGCACCCGAGCTCCGGCGGCGGGGCATCGGCGGGGCGCTCGTCGCCGAGTTCCTCCGACAGGCGCGCGGACGGGGAATGCGCTCCGCCGTCCTGGAGGTCGGCGCCGCCAACGCAGCCGCGCTCGCGCTCTACCGTGCGGCCGGTTTTGAA
>JALOOY010000088.1 GCA_025454185.1 Thermodesulfobacteriota bacterium | reverse complement strand
AAAAGGCCTTCATGGCCGGATTGTGCAAGGCGTAAAAGGGGGCCCGGTCAAAACCGTGCAACCCGGCCATCATGTCGCCCCCCAAGCCCTTCAACAGGTCATAGTCGATGGGGCCGATAAAGGGGGTCTTCTGGAAAAGCCCGTAGGGCTGGGCCTGACGCAGGAAGCTGGCCAGGTCCCCGCCCCAGAGAATGGAATAGACGGCTTCCGGTTTGGCGGACAAAATGGCGGCGATATAGGGGGTATAATCCGGCTCCCCGATGCGGGGCCACAATTCTTTGACTACGGCCGCGGCCGGGTTCGCCTCGGCGATTTTCTTTTTGAAGGCTTCGGCCTGGCTGCGCCCGTATTCCAGATCCGGACCAATGATTATGATTTTTTTAAAGGGTTTTTTGGCCAGGTAGGCCGCCACGGCCTGCCCCTCCATGTAGGTGCTGGGGACCACCTGCAGGACATAGCGGTGGCCTTCTTCATTGATCAGGCGCTCATTATTGGCGCCGTGAAGGACCAGCAGTTTCTTGTGGGTCCGGCACACCCGGGAGACGGCCAGGGCCACCGAAGGGCTGGTGGGCCCGAAAATAAAATCCACCTTATCCCGGGTGATCATTTCCTGGGCCAGTACCGCGCCCAGATCCGGTCGCAACTGGGAATCCCGCACGATCATTTCCACCCGCCGACCCAAGAGGCCGCCGGTGGAGTTGATCTCTTCCAGGCCCAGCTCCAGGGCATTTTTCTGGGCCAGGGCAATAAGGAACCCCGCGCCGGTTATATCGGCAACAAACCCGATTTTCGCCACTTTTTTATCCGCCCGGGCTGTCAACGGCAGGAGACAAAAAATAATCGCCAGAATAACCCCGACGGTCATTCTGTTTTTTTTCATCCATAAATCCATGCGCCACTCCTTAACTGCTTTCTCCGTTTCAAGGCTTTATCATAAACGGCATGGTTTTTATATATTTTTTTCTTTATAGCCGTTCCGTGTAGCCCTTTGAAATTAAAAAATAATCGTGCCCGCCCCCTTGCGCCTTGTAGAGGGATGTATTAGAATTTATTAAATTATCAGAATTTTACCTGTCGACTTAAACTTCCGAATTCATCTCTATTTTCTGTCTGTTTGTTGACTTAAATCAAGGCGCTAAGGCGATGAACGCCTTAATATAGGCGTAAATAGCATGGCAACGGACCTGGACGGGTCCGAATTTATTGAAAACCTGATTAAAAGAAAGGAGATCGACCATGTTTTGTTACCAGTGTGAACAAACGGCAAAAGGAGAAGGCTGCACCAAGATAGGGGTCTGCGGCAAGCAGCCCGAAGTGGCGGCCCTGCAGGATTTGGTGGTTTATGCGCTGCGGGGGTTGTCCCAGGTGGCCGTAGAAGGGCGCAAAGTGGGTATCAGCGACCCGGAGGTGAACGTCTTTACCGTAAAGGCCATGTTTTCGACCTTGACCAACGTGGACTTCGACGCGGACCGCTTTGTTCCGCTCCTGAAGGAAACGGTGGCCCTTCGTGAAAAATTAAGGACGAAGGTGAAAGCAGCCGGAGGGAAGGTGGATTTCCCGGACGGCCCCGCGAACTTGGTGCTGGCCGACTCCCTGGAAGGGCTGGTCGCCCAGGGGGAGAAGGTCGGGATCCAGGCGGATACCACCACGGACAGGGACATTCACGCCCTGATCTGGACGGTGACCTTCGGCATCAAAGGGGTGGCCGCCTACGCCGACCACGCACACATCTTGGGCAAAGAAGATGAAACCGTTTTTGCCTTCGTCCATGAAGGACTGGCGGCAGCCCTGAACAAAGATTTAACCCTGAACGATTGGGTCGGCCTGGCCATGAAATGCGGGGAGGCCAACCTGAAGGCCATGGAACTCCTCGATGCCGGCAATACGGAAACCTACGGCCATCCGGTTCCCACCAAGGTGCCCTTGGGTCACAAAAAGGGCAAGGCCATCCTGGTTTCAGGCCACGACTTGAAAGACCTGGAACTCCTGCTGAAACAGACCGAAGGGAAAGGAATAAGCATTTATACCCACGGCGAAATGCTGCCCACTCACGGTTACCCGGAATTAAAAAAATACGCCCATTTCTACGGCCATTACGGCACGGCCTGGCAGAACCAGGCCAAGGAATTCGCCGAATTCCCCGGGGCCATCCTGATGACCACCAACTGCATCCAGAAACCCAAGGAATCCTACCAGGCCAATATTTTTACCACCGGCTTGGTCGGCTGGCCGGGGGTCACCCACGTGGCCGATAAAAACTTCGCCCCGGTTATCGAAAAGGCCCTGGCCCTGCCCGGTTTTTCCGAAGACAGCAACGGCAAATCGGTTACCGTCGGGTTTGCCCGCAACACCGTGATGGGCGTGGCCGGAACGGTCATCGAGGCCGTCAAGAGCAAGGCTATCCGTCACTTCTTCCTGGTCGCCGGCTGCGACGGGGCCAAACCCGGGCGCAACTACTACACCGAATTCGTGGAAAAGGCCCCGCAGGACACCGTGGTGCTGACCCTGGCCTGCGGCAAGTTCCGCTTTTTTGACAAGGACCTGGGCGATATCGGGGGGATCCCCCGGCTGCTCGACGTGGGCCAGTGCAACGACGCCTATTCAGCCATTCAGATCGCCGTGGCCCTGTCCAAGGCCTTCAACGTGGGGGTCAACGACCTGCCTTTGTCCATGATCCTTTCCTGGTATGAGCAGAAGGCCGTGGCCATTCTCCTGACCCTGCTTTACCTGGGTATCAAAGACATCCGACTGGGTCCCTCGCTGCCGGCCTTTATTACCCCCAATGTCCTTGATTTCCTGGTAAAAAACTTCAACATTATGCCCATTTCGACCCCGGACGCGGATTTGAAGGCCATCCTGGGTTAAAAACCGTTAGGCGCGAGGCGTAAAGGCGCGAGGGGTAACAACAATAATCATTTTTTCCGTAACTCCTGGCGACTTGCGCCTCACGCCTAACGAAATTCCGAACGAGGTAACCAAACATGAAATGCCCCGGACAGGACAGCCGCTACTGGAAACCCGGCGCCATCTTCGAGACCCAGTGCCCTCACTGCGGAGGAGAACTGGAATTTTTCAAAGACGACACCACCCGCTTGTGCAAGCAGTGCGGCAAACGGATTCTCAATCCCCAAATGGATTTTGGCTGTGCCTCTTATTGCCAGTACGCGGAGCAATGCCTCGGCAACCTGCCCCCGGAACTGATCGCCCAAAAGGAAGATCTGCTCAAGGACCGGGTAGCCATTGAAATGAAGCGCTACTTCGGCACCGACTTCAAGCGCATCGGCCACGCCGGCCGGGTGGCCCGCTACGCCGAGGAACTGGGGAAAAAAGAAAAAGGAAATCTGGCGGTGATCCTGCCGGCGGCCTATCTCCATGATATTGGAATCCACGAGGCGGAACGTAAACACCAGAGCACGGCGGCCCGCTATCAGGAAGAAGAAGGACCTCCCATCGCCAAGCAATTGCTGATCAAGCTCGGGGCTCGGGAGGAACTGATCGAGGAGGTCTGCGACATCGTCGGCCACCACCATCACCCCCGGGCCGAGGAGACGGTCAATTTCAAGGTCATCTACGATGCGGACCTGATCGTCAACTTGGAAGAAAACCAGAAAGAGCGGGCCTCCACACCGGAGCGCTTGTCGGCCATTATCGATCAATCTTTTCTGACGGACAGCGGCCGCGAACTGGCCATCCAGCTTTTTTTACAAGGAACCAACCAATGAAAATAAAAAGAAAAATCATAGAAATCGACCCGGAACGCTGCGACGGCTGCGGACTGTGCGTCCCCTCCTGCGCCGAAGGGGCCATTCGGATCATCGACGGCAAGGCGACCCTCACCGCCGAAAAATACTGTGACGGCCTGGGGGCCTGCCTGGGAGAATGCCCCAACGATGCCCTGCACATCATCGAGCGGGAGGCCGAGGATTTCGACGAACAGGCCGTGGAAGAACATCTGAAGACCATAAAAACGGTGGCCCCGACCCAGGCGGAAACCAAGCTGCCCTGCGGCTGCCCTTCCACGCAGTTGCAGACCTTTGCCCCCGTCACCTCCTGTCAGGAGGCCAATCAGCCCAAGACGCAGACGTCCCAGGGATCGGCCCTCAGCCACTGGCCGGTGCAGATCAAGCTGGTGCCCCCCAACGCGCCTTTTCTGAAAAATGCCAACCTGCTCGTGGCGGCCGACTGCACCCCCCTGGCCTATCCCAGTTTTCACCAGGATTTTCTGAGGGGCAAAGTGGTCATGATGGGCTGCCCTAAGTTCGACGACGTCCAGGAATATGTCCAGAAGTTCACGGACATCTTCAACACGGCCGACATCAACAGCGTCACCACCGTGACCATGGAAGTGCCCTGCTGTTCCGGCCTGCCCTGGATCGTCAAGCAGGCCATGGAAAAGGCGGGGAAGAATATCCCCCTGGCGGAAAGAGTGATCGGTATTCGAGGAAATGTGATAAAATAACCTCATGAAAATCTTCATCACCGGCGGTACCGGTTTTGTCGGGACCTCTCTAACCAAAGAATTGACCGCCCAGGGGCATGGGGTCACCCTTTTGACCCGGGCCATCAAGCCGGGGCGCGCGCTTCCGTCCGGGGCGGCCTTTCTGGAGGGCAACCCCCTGCAGCCCGGGCCCTGGCAAAGGGCCGTTCCCGATCACGACGTATGCATCAACCTGGCCGGGGCCTCCATCTTCAGCCGCTGGACGGACGCGGCCAAAAAGGAGATTCGCGAAAGCCGCCTTCTGACCACCCGCAACCTGGTTTCGGCCCTGGCGGAACGGAAAGGGCTGGAGACTCTGCTGCTCAGCACTTCAGCGGTCGGTTACTACGGTTTTCATGAAGACGAGGAACTGAGCGAGGAGTCCCCGCCGGGGACGGATTTCCTGGCCCAGGTTTGCCGGGACTGGGAGGCCGAGGCCCAGCAGGCCGAACAATATGGGGTGCGGGTCATCCGCTGCCGCTTCGGGATCGTTCTGGGAGAAAGGGGCGGGGCCTTGGACCAGATGCTCCCCCTGTTCAAGAAAGGCCTGGGCAGCCCCCTGGGCAGCGGCCGGCAGTGGTTTTCCTGGATCCATCAACGGGATCTGTCCCGGATATTTCTTTTTCTGCTCGACCGGAAGGAGGTTTCCGGTCCGCTCAACTGTACCGCGCCGCACCCCGTCACCAATAAAGAATTGACCCGCCTTTTAGCCGAAGCCGTGGGAAGGCCCGCCTTTCTACCGGCCGTCCCCGGTTTCATGCTTAAGCTCGTACTGGGGGAATTCGGGAACGTATTGCTCACGGGCCAGCGGGTCCTGCCCCGCAAGCTGCTTACGCTGGGGTACGAATTTCTCTATCCTGAGTTAAAGAAAGCCCTGCAGAACCTGTTTCGGAAATAAAGGGGGATCGATGCTGGAATTAGAAATCCCCGGTTTCGGCCCGGTACGGCTGACCCATCTGGTTTCTGATTTTACCGGGACCCTGTCGGTGGACGGGAACCTGCTGCCGGGCGTGGGGGAACGATTGAATCGCCTTGCCGCCCTGGTGACGATCCATATTCTTACCGCCGATACCTTTGGTAAAGCCCGGGAAGCCCTGCAAGAAATAAATTGCCGCATCGAAATCCTGACCGGCGAGGCTCATGATGTGCAAAAGGAGATGTTTGTGCGGGATTTGGATCCGGAACAGGTGGTAGCCTTCGGCAACGGCAATAATGATCGTCGTATGCTGAAGCTGGCCAAGTTAGGAGTCGCCGTTTCGGAGGCCGAAGGCTGCGCGGTGGAGGCCCTGATCAACGCCGACATCCACGTAAACCGGGCGATCGACGGCCTGGATCTGTTGCTGCTTCCCAAGCGCTGCAAGGCCACTTTGCGCTACTGACCACGGACCCGGACCGCCTGGCCCACCTCTTAGATCTCCATTTTGTAATTATTACCTCGTATTTTGGTCATCCCGGCCCCTGGCTTATCCCGCTCTAAAAGCGGGACCAGGGCAGGCTTCGCCAGCATGACCAGAATAAGTGGTTATTTTTACCTAATGGACCACTAAGCTTTTCCGGCGCATAATAAAATTTTTTGAGGCAAAAGTTGGTTTTCCGTACAGTCTGTCATCCCGGCGTAGGCCGGGATCCACGGTAGTCGGACGCTTTGAACTGCCCTGGATGCTGGACTTAGGCGCCGGGCTGCCGGGCCTCCTCGACGATCTTTTTTTCATAGGCCTGGCGAATCTTTTCCATGAGTTCATCGAGGGCCGCCGGCTTCATGACAAAATCGAAGGCTCCCAACTTCATCCCCTCGATACCCGATTCCATGGAGGCGTGGCCGGTCAGCAGAATGACTTCCACCAGGGGATTTTTTTTCTTGATCTCCCGCAGGGTTTCGATGCCGTCCAGCCCGGGCATTTTGACATCCAGGACGACCACATCGAAAGGCTGGGCCGCCATCAATTCCAAAGCCTTCTCGCCGCTTTCAGCTCCGCTGACGTGCAGTTGCCGTTTCTGAAGACGCTTGACAATGGTTTCCCGGAAATCGGCTTCGTCATCCACCACCAAAACCTGGCATTCCTTCATGAAACCTCCCTTGTTTTATTAGGTTCTTCACCCTTTTGAGTGGGTGACTACTACATCCGGTTACCCTGGATA
>JALOOY010000087.1 GCA_025454185.1 Thermodesulfobacteriota bacterium | reverse complement strand
CTCACCCCTGGCGGGGCGCCCGGCCTTGGTCCCTGATTCTGGCTATAGGCGATTCCTATGCGTTCTTCTCTTTCCCCCGATCATTTCCTATTTGACTCCCTTTCGACTTCTACTTAAAAGAAAGTATAAAAAGTATAATCGGAATTATAAAGGACCGGGCAGACCGAGAGAGGTGCGCCGGCTGCAGGTCCGGAAGAGGGGACATCATGGAAATGCTGGACTGCCGGGGCCTGTCCTGCCCGCTGCCGGTAACGGAGACCCGTAATTTTATGGAAGCCCATCCCCGGGAAACCGAGTTTCAAGTCCTGGTCGACAACCCGGCTTCGGCCGAAAATGTGCAAAAGTTCCTGACCAGTCGGGCCTTCGAGGCCCACGTCAACCTCCTGGGGAACGATTTTCAAATCCAGGCCCGGAAAGGGAACGGAGTGTCCTGCGAAGCCGTGGTCCAGGGTTTGATCAGCGGAGACACCAAGACCATGGTGGTCGTAACTCAGGATCGGCTGGGCCGCGGCGACGACGGACTCGGGGCCCTGCTCATGCTCAACTTCCTGAAGACCCTGAAGGAAATGGGCAGCAGCCTGTGGCGCCTGGTTTTTCTCAACGCCGGGGTAAAACTGACCATCGCCGGGGCCGAGACCCTCCCGGCTATCCGGGAACTGGCCGACGGCGGGGTGTCCGTTCTGGTCTGCGGCACCTGCCTCAATCATTTCGGCCTGCTGGAGCAGAAGCAGGTGGGGGAAACCACCAACATGCTCGATATCGTGACCAGCATGCAGGTGGCGGAGAAGGTGGTGAGCTTTTAGGACAAAAATAAAAGACGAACATCCAACAGCGAACATCGAACGTCCAACATCGAATGGCGGCAAGCCGAACCTCGTCCTGCTGGTGGATACCCTTCGTCAGGCTCAGGGCCATGAGTCTTGTCGAATGGCCAGCATCCAGGAAGTACGGAATCCTGATAGATCCCGGCCCCTGGCTTATCCCGCTCTAAAAGCGGGACCAGGGCAGGCTACGCCAGGGTGACCGGAATACGTGGCTGTCATTACGAAATGGACCATTAAGGGGCGCCCGGACCGGTCTTGACGGCCTGAGGGCCCTGCCGCGCGGGCCGGGGCAGCGACTTGCCGGTTTTTCCCTTTATCTTCTCCAGGGCCTGCGCGCCCCGGCGGCCTTTTTTTAAATTTTCCCGCCTTTTGTGGTCGCCGTATTTTCCGAAACGTCCGCCCATCGGTTTCTCCCTTTCCTGGGGTGATCCCCCCGGCCGGGCATGGCCAAGGCCCAACGTTACAATTCTCTTGAAAAGTTCCCAAGGCTCCGCTACATTATACAGATTTTTACAGCCATATTCAGAGAATTTGCTTTCTAACCATGGTTGTAAAAATCTATAATCACACAAACTGGATCCCCCCATGCGCCCCGAGGTTGCTTCATGATTCCCATCATGGGACCCCTGATCGATTCCGAAGAAATCGACCGGGTAATGGATTGTTTGAACAGCGGCTGGATATCCTCTCAGGGGTCATATATCCCGGCGTTTGAAAAGGCCTTTTCCGCATTCTGCGGGACCGGGTTCGGTATCGCCACTTCCAACGGGACGACGGCCCTGCACCTGGCCCTGGTAACCCTCGGCATCGGGCCCGGCGATGAGGTGATCGTCCCGACCTTGAGTTTTGCGGCCACGGCCAATGTGGTGATCCATGCCGGCGCCCGGCCGGTTTTCGTGGACGTGGAGGAGTCCACCTGGAATCTGGACCCCCGGCAGATCGAACCGGCCCTCAGCGAACGGACCAGGGCTGTTATCCCGGTGCATCTGTACGGCCATCCGGCTCCCATGGACCCCATCAGGGAACTGGCTGAAAAATACCGCTTGTGGGTGGTGGAGGACGCGGCCGAGGCCCACGGGGCCGAATGCGGGGGACGCCGCGTGGGGGGACTGGGCCACCTGGGCTGTTTCAGCTTTTACGGCAACAAGATCATCACCACCGGCGAGGGCGGCATGATCGTGACCGACAACCCGGAATGGGCCGAGAAGGCCCGTATCCTGCGGGACCACGGCATGTCCAAGGAACGCAAGTACTGGCATCCCCTCGTCGGGTTCAACTACCGGATGACCAATATCCAGGCCGCCGTGGGCATGGGGCAGATGACCAAGATCCACGACATCCTGGACAGAAAGCGCCGGTTGGCCGAGCGCTACCGGCGGGGCTTTGAGGGCCTGAAGGGCATCAGGGTCCCTCCCGAGGCCTCCTGGGCCCGCAATGTTTTCTGGCTCTATTCCATCCTGCTGTCCTCCGGGAACGGCAGCGAACGGGATGATCTGATCCGGTTTCTCCACGAGGCCGGTGTAGAAACCCGCCCCCTGTTTTTCCCGATTCATACCATGCCCCCCTATCAGGGGCCCGGTCCTTTCCCGGTAGCCGAAAGGATTTCCGCCAGCGGCATCTCCCTGCCCTCCGGGGCGGATTTGACGTTCGAGCAGATCGACCGTGTCGTGTCCCTGGTCAAGGAATTTGTGGGCCGGTAAAGGAGTCGGGCCATCGCGCTTTCCATTGTTCTGCCTACCTACAACGAACGGGAGAATATCGTCGCCCTGATCCGGGCCATCCTGGAGGTCCTGGCGCCCCTGGCCCTGCCCGCCCAGGTCATCGTGGTGGACGACGACAGCCCGGACGGGACCGCCGCCGTGATCCGGGAGGCCTTCGGGGAGACCGACGCCGTCCGCTTGATCGTCCGCCAGGGGGAACGGGGACTGGCCACGGCCATCGCCCGGGGGATTGCGGAGGCCCGGACCGAGATCATCGGGGTCATGGACACGGATTTCAACCACCATCCCCGCTACCTGCCGGGCGGGGGCATGCGGACCTCCCGCTTCCGCTATCTGGGGAGCTGGGCCTTCAACGCCTTCATTCGCACCCTGCTGGGATCGCCGATCCGGGACAATCTCAGCGGTTACCTGGTAGGGAAAAGCTCCCTGTTCCGACGCCTGGAGGACAAACCGATCTATGCCGGGTACGGGGACTACGCCATCCGCCTGATCTACTATGCCCTCCAAGAAGGAATGATCCTGCGGGAAGTCCCGGTAATCTACGAGTTCCGGCTGGGCGGGGAGAGCAAGACCCGCTTCGGCCGCCAGTTGGTCAATTACACCCGGGCGGTATTGGCCCTGCGTTTTTCCCGAGGCCATGAATAAAAAAAATTACTGGATAGGCCTGGCCCTGTCGGTACTGTTCTTGTACCTTTTCATGCGCAACGTGGACCTGGGGGAACTCTGGCGGGCCTTTCACAGCGTCAATTATTTCTATACCGTTCCGGTCATGGCCACCCATCTCTTCACTATCTGGCTGCGGGCGGTCCGCTGGAAGACGCTGCTCGGTCCGGTCAAAAAAATCGCCCTGCCGGGGCTGTTCAAGGCCACCGCCATCGGCTTCATGGCCAATAACCTGTTTCCGGCCCGCATCGGGGAACTGGTCCGGGCCTTTGACCTGGGGGAACGGGAAAAAATCAGCAAGACCGCTTCCCTGGCCACCATCGTGGTGGAGCGCCTCTTCGACGGTTTCGCCGTCCTGCTCCTGTTCCTGATGGTCATCCTCTTCCTGCCCTTTCCGGAACAGTCGACTTCGCTGTTGTCGATCCGCCAGATCAAGACGGTAGGGTTGCTCAGTCTGCTTTTTACCCTGCTGGTGCTGACCGTCCTCGTGCTGCTCCGACTGCATATCCGGCCTGTAGACCGGGTCGTACGCTGGTGCCTGAAACCCCTGCCGGACCGTCTGGCCGGACGCCTGCAGGGCTTGATCGCCTCTTTTGTTTCGGGGCTGGAGGTGCTGCAGCGCAAAAAAGACCTATTCACCACCATGGCCTACTCCCTGCTCATCTGGAGCATCCTCAGTCTGGGGGCCTACCTGCTGTTCGCGGGCTTCGGTTTTCCCCTGACCCTGCTGGACGCCTTCTTCGTGGAGGTGGTCCTGGTATTCGGCGTGAGCATCCCCTCGGCCCCGGGTTTCATCGGGACCTTTCACTGGGCCTGCGCCGCCGCCCTGATTTTTCTGGGCATCGAACCGAACCAGGCCAAGACCTTTTCCATCATCATGTGGCTGTGTTATTTCGTACCCGTCACCCTCCTGGGGCTGCTGGTTCTCTGGCGGGAAGGGCTGACTCTCAAGACGATCCAATCCGAAGTTCGAGATACGAGTGAATAAAAAGGCTGGCCTAATGGAGTATTGGAGTGATGGAGTAATGGAAAAAACCGGCAGGCCGCCTCTGTTTGCCTTTGGAGCCATCGGTTTCTTGGCAGGGGGAACCCAACACTCCATTACTCCATTACTCCAATACTCCGGCCCTCTGGAACCGCTGGAAAGGAGCTGATTCCCCTCATGTCCTCCCAGGCAGGTGATATCGCGGCGGCCCTGGCCTATCAGGTCAAGAAAGAGATCGCCGAGAATTATTTCGGCACCCGGCGGGAACTGGAAGAAGAGCGGGAGGAGCTGCTGGATCAGGGCAGAAAAATCCAA
The DNA here is from genome assembly GCA_025454185.1 of Thermodesulfobacteriota bacterium. Taxonomy (GTDB): domain Bacteria; phylum Desulfobacterota; class RBG-13-43-22; order RBG-13-43-22; family RBG-13-43-22; genus JACRCK01. The sequence goes on along the minus strand of JALOOY010000087.1, from coordinate 4,182 downwards.
AAAGCCTGGGACCAGGAGGTCCTGGCCGTGCTGCGGATGATGGCGGGCCTTTTCCCGGACCCGGAGAAAGGCCGGGCCTTGCTGACGCTGATCGGGCAGGAGGAGTTGACCGGCTGGAACTCCGAACCTTCTCCCCGGACCTTCTCAGAGGCTACGGGGGCCTGCCGGCTTCCTTTGACTTTCACCTCCCGGGGGAAATACCGGGCCCTCCTGGAACGCCTCTACCTGCTGGCCGTGGAAAGAAGCCGGAAGGTGCTGGAGAAACACGGCGCCTGGCGGAAAAAAATAAGCCTCCACAACGAGGAGGTGGTCAACTTCGGGGCCTCCTTCAATCTCACGGAGATCCTGTCCTTTATGAAGGCCCTGGAGGGGGCCGATGAATTGAAGGGGGTCCTGGGGGAAAACCTGGATCCCCGGGCGGTCCCGGAACTGGAACAAAAGCTGCGGATGAAGGTCATCCCTTCCGGCCCCCAGGGAGCTTTTGCCCTGAAACCCCTGCCGGAATTACAGGAGATTCGCGAGGCCCTGCGGAACCTGGCCCACCGGAGTTTTGAGGAACAATCCAAGGAGATCAGGACCTGTCTGCGGGGTGGGGAGTAAAAAGGATGAGGTCATGGACGATCTGTTTATAAATTATCGGGGTCGAAGGCATTCTTTCCATTTGCCGCCGGGATGGCGGCTTCTGACCTTCGCCGATTTCGAGGCCAGAGAAACGGTACCCGATATCCGCCTTCTGGTCGGCAAGGCCCTGCAGGAACCGGTAGGGACCCCGCCCCTGCCGTCGCTGGCGGGTCCCCGGGTCCGGGTAGCGGTCATCGTGGAAGACCTGACCCGGGCCTCCCCTAAAAAAATCATCCTGGAAACGATCCTGGAAACCTTGCGCGGCTGCGGGGTCCCGGAAGAGCGGTCGGTGATCGTCTTGGCCCTGGGCACCCACCGGGGATTGACGAAGGCGGAAATCGAGGCCACCTTCGGACCGGAAATGCCCGCCCGCTACGAATTCCTCAACCATGACTGCCTGGCCGCGGACCTGGTCCCGGCGGGGAGCCTGAAGAACGGTTTCCCGGTCAAGTTCAACCGCCGGGTCATGGAAGCCGACATCCGGATCGGGGTCGGCTCGATCTTCCCCCATCCCATGAACGGCTTCGGCGGCGGCGGAAAGATCCTCTTCCCCGGCGTGGCCGATTTCGAGGCCATCAAGGAACACCATTTCCACTACACCTTTCAGGAGGGGACGGCCCTGGGCCGGCTGGACGGCAACCCCTTTCATGAAGAGGTCTGCGCCTTGGCCCGGGCGGTGCCCCTGCATTTCATCGTGAACGGCATCCTGGATCAGAACGACGCCCTGGCGGGCGTAGTGGCGGGCGATCCCATCGAGGCCCACCGGGCCGGAGTCGAAATCTGCCGCTCCCTGACCACCAGGACTTTTGACCGACAGGCGGACATCACCCTGACCACCTCTTTCCCCTACCGGGAGGGTCCCCAGATCATCAAACCCCTGATCCCGGTCTCCCGCATTACCCGGCCGGGCGGGTCCGTCATCCTGGCCGCGGACTGCGACGGGACCCTGCCCGAGCCCTTTATCGCCAGCTTCGAAAGGTTCCGAAAAGATTACGGACAGGACCTGTTCGAAGGGGTACGGGACCATTTTGCCCAAAGGAGGCTGATCATGGAGGAGGGGGCCGTGGACTATAACATGGCCCTGGCCTTTACCCTGGCCGCCCAGCACCAATTCCGGATCATTCTGGTTGCGGAGGACATTCCCCGGCGGACCGCCGAACGGATGGGTTTTCTTTATGCCCCGAATCTGGAGGAGGCCTTTGCCCTGTGCCGGGACCGCGGCGCGCCGCCCGAGGTCCACGTGATCCCTTCGGGCGGGGTCATCCTGCCTCAATTAATTAACAATTGAGAATTAACCATTGATTATTAATAATTATTTTTTTGGGTTTCATTCATCGGTTGTGCTATATATATTAGCTTGTAATTACTAAGGGAACCGGATGCCGGCTGATCGGCCCCGGTCCAAAGAATCGCAACCAATCGTCAAAAGGAGGAAGCCATGCCAGAGAATCAGCCTAAATCCCAGGGAATTGACCGCCGGACTTTTATCAAGACTACGGCTGCCGCCGGCGCCGCCGCGGCCATTACGGGATTTCCGGCCATCGTGCGCAGCCAGCCCAAAGAGATCATTATCGGTTCCATTCAGCCGGTTACCGGACCGTTGCCGGACATCGGCATCGCCATGCAGCGGGGCAACAAGCTGGCCGCGGATGAAATCAACGCCAAAGGCGGGATCAAGTCCCTGGGCGGGGCCAAGATCAAGCTCCTTCTGGGCGACAACGAGGCTAAGGAAGAAGTAGCCCGGGTCGTAGCCGAACGGCAAATCAAGGAAGGGGCGGTTTGTCTCGTGGGGCCCTTTTTAAGCGGTCCGGCCATGACTATAGCCACCCTGGCCGAGCAGCGCAACATCCCCTTCGTCATCGACGTGGCCGCCATGGATGCCATTACGGCCAAGGGCTATAAGAACGTCTTCCGCTGCTTCGCCAAGACCGAATATTTCATGACCAGTCTGGGCCGCTACCTGGATCAGATCATCAAGGAAAAAAAGGTCACCTTCAAACGGATCGCCGTGACCAACGCCGGAGACGCTTTCGGCCGCAGCCAGGGGGCCGCCTTCGTCAAGTACGTCAAGGATCAAAAGCTGCCCTACGAGATCGTGGAACATGTGGAGTACCCCCTGGGCGTCAAAGACCTTTCGGCCGAAGTGACCAAGCTCAAGGCCGCCAAGCCGGAAGTGCTTTTTCCAGTGGCCCGTCCGGGAGGGCCTATTACGTCATGGACAACGTGCCCTGGGTCAATCCCAAGGCGCCCAAGTTCAAGGAAGCGGACGCCCAGTTCCAGAAACTGTATCCGGGCAAGTATCTGGATACCAACTCCGGCTATGCCTACCTCGGGGTCCTGGTCATTGCCGATGCCCTGGAACGGGCCAAGTCTACGGACCCCAATGCCCTGCGGGAGGCGTTGCGGAAAACCAATTTCAAGGACAACCCCATGGTGGGGGCCGGTGGTCTTCGATGAAAAGGGCGACAATATCAACGCCGCCGCGGCCATGGTCCAGGTCCTGCCGGATCCCAAGATGGATGACCGGGTCAAAGTGGTCCTGCCCAAGGATGCGGCCCAGGCGCCCTATGTCTTTCCCTGGAAGCAACTCTGGGATCGAGGTTAAGGGGCGCGGATGAATTCGGACGTGGTCCTGCAGTTGGGCCTGCAGGGTTTTCTGATGGGAGGGGTCTACGGCCTCATCGCTCTGGGCCTCTCCCTGATCTTCGGGGTCATGAAGGTCATCAATTTTGCCCACGGGGAGATGATGGTCTTCGCCATGTTCCTGTCCATCACCCTGCTGCTGGCCTGGGGGATCGACCCCTACCTTTCCCTGCTGATCATCGCCGCCTTGATGTTCGGGGTCGGCTACCTGGTCCAGCGCATCTTCGTCAACCGCATCCTGGACCTGCCCGAGGCCATGCAGGTGCTGGTCCTGGTCGGCCTGGGGATCATTTTTGAAAACGGCACCCTGATGATCTGGGGGGGCAGCGACATCAGTCCCAAGACCAGCCTGGCCCTGTCTTCGTTGCGCTGGGGGCCGGTGACCGTGGACGTGCCCCGACTGATCGCCTTTGCCCTGGCCATCATCATTACCCTCGCCGTGTTGATTTTTCTGAAAAAAACCACCATCGGCAAAGCCATCCGGGCCGCCGCCGACAACCGCTTCGGGGCTCTGATCATCGGCACCCATATCAACCGGCTTTACGGGATCTGCTTCGGCATCGGGGCGGCCTGCGTGGGCGCGGCCGGGGCCCTGCTGGTGCCGCTCATGCCGGCCAAGGCCACCATGGGCGCCCCCTACACCATGATCTCCTTCGTCATCGTCATCCTGGGGGGCATGGGCAGTCTGGTGGGGGCCCTGGTGGGCGGGCTGATCATCGGCGTGGCCGAGTCCCTGGGCACGGTTTTTCTGCCCAGTTCCATGAAGCAGGTGGTGAGCTTCACTATCATGGTGGTCATCCTGCTGCTTAAACCCCAGGGGCTGTTCGGAGCCAAATCCTAAATCAAATTCGAAATTTGAAATTCAAAATAAAAATGATTGTTCTGCAAAAGTCCCAAAGGTCGTCATTGCGAGGAGGG
>JALOOY010000086.1 GCA_025454185.1 Thermodesulfobacteriota bacterium | reverse complement strand
ACTTCCTCATTCAACCTACCTGATCAGTCTGAGCATTGCCGATTATGTTGTGATTGAAGATTCATTGGGATCACTTCCGGTTAATTACTGGGTTTACAAGGGACTTGAGGCTGATGCCAAAACCACCTTCGGAAAAACTCCGTATATGATTGATTTCTTTAATAAGCTCTACAATTACCCTTATCCTTGGGCAAAGTACGATCAGGATGTTCAAGAAAGCGATCAGAGATCTCGAAGAATCGCAGACCATGGTCTTCGTAGGGCAAGCCTGGACCTGGCTGGGATACGGCCACTGGTTGATAGGGGACTACGGGACTGCCCTTGAGTTTGGCGAAAAGGGCCTCAAAATACATACCGATCTGGGCCTCCCCTTAAGTCGATCGGTAGGTCATTGGTTTTGCGGCCTGGCCCACTGCAGTCTGGGCAATCTGGAAGAGGCAGGAGTACAGGCCGAGCAGGCCCTGAAATACTCGCTGGCGAATAATGAAAAACAACATCAAGGGACTTCCTGGAGGTTGAAAGGGATGGTTTTGGCCAAAGCCGATCCAGGGCAACTCGAGACCGCAGTAGAGCATATTCGGCGAGCTAACACCATCCACGAAGAGTTGGGAATGCAACCCTGGTCCGCTTGTGGTTATTTCTCGTTAGGGGATGTCTATGCCGAATCGGGCCGCAAAGATGAGGCCCTGATGAATCTGAAAAAAGCCGAGAGCATGTTCCGGGAGATGGGCATGGATGATTGGCTGGCCAAGGCGCAGGAGGCGCTGGCAAAGCTCTGAGGACCATTGCATTGGCGGGACCTTTATCGGTTGTCTACTTCAAACGATAATTACTGATTCTTGTGATGGGCTCGGTGAAAGACTTGTAGGTGACATCATCAAACCCATTGGAAGAAGCCGATATTTGAGTAAAATTGAGTGCTTCTTCCTGCAAGCTTGTAAGTTCGAATAACTTGTTGGCGCCGCCCTTGTGGGTGTCACCCATGTGGAGTTGAGCCTTCGCTCTCGACCGTTTGGCTCAACATTACATTCAACCGATAGCGAGAGGTGAGGTGAATGGACTCTGGCACTTCCCCCTTGGGCGTAGGCCCTCACTTGCTCGAACCTCGTGAGCCGAGAGGGGGGAATCCTTGAGATACCTCATTCTTGCCCTCGTCTGGACGGGATACTGCACGCTGCACAGCGCAATGATCTCGGAGACGGTAACCGGCTTCCTGAAGGCGAGGCTGGGCGACTCCTTCCGGTTCTACCGGCTGTTCTTCAACTCTATCGCTTTGCTCACAATCATCCCGGTTCTATGGTACTCCCACTCCCTCAGGCAAGAGGCGATCTTCCGCTGGGAGGGCGTGTGGCTGGTCCCCCAATACCTCCTCCTGGCCTGCGGCGTTTTGCTGGCGGTCGCTGGCGGAAGGCACTACAGTCTCGGACAGTTCGTCGGGATCAGCCAGTTGCGGGGGGCATCCTCCGGGGGGTTGGCGACGGGGGGTGGGATCGATTCGAGTGGGGTCCTCGGTCTGGTCCGGCATCCCTGGTACACCGCGGTAGTGCTGCTCTTGTGGGCGCGCGACATGGACATGGCAGCGTTGGCCGGCAACTGCGTGCTCACGGTCTACATTGTCGTCGGAACGCTCCTCGAGGAGCGTAAGCTCGTCCACGAATTCGGTGACGCTTACCGAAACTACCAAAGGCGGGTGTCCATGTTCGTCCCACTCAAATGGATTCGGCGGCGGATCGCTCCCTGAGGGGTTCGGCGGCCGCGAGCGATGGAGTCGTGTTCATTCGCTACACGCTTTTGAACGAAGCAAGGTGCATTTGGGTGTGGTAGAGTCCGAAACCGGAGTTCAATTCGGTCTTATCTCACGGCAAAGGGTCTTTCATAAACCAAGAGTCCTCTACCCTTTAAGTCCCTTGATGCCCCGCCGGCCGGTGAAAGGCGGCCGACGGCAGGAAGAAGCAGAGGACCAGTCCCACGATAGGCATGTAGGCCAGCAGGTGCAGGGCGGCCCTTCCGGCTCAGGCCGCTTCTATGCGTTTCAGTGCCCCGATATCGACCGATTGTCTCGTTTTCCATAGATCGTATTGAGACTGAAGCTTAAGCCATCCTTCCGGGGTTCGTCCAAATACTTTTGCGAGTCTCAGGGCCATTTCAGGACTGATGCCGGATCGCCCATTCAAAATCGCTGAAAATGTTTTTCTAGTAACCCCCAGTACTTTGGCGGCTTCCGTTACATTCATTTTCAACGGATCGGTACAGAATTCCCTTATTATTTCACCAGGGTGCGGTGGGTTGTACATAGGCATTTCCCCCTCCTTAATGATAATCCTCATAATCGACATCTACCGCCTCGCCGTTATGAAGTTTGAACGTAATGCGCCAATTGCCGCTGACGGTTACTGCCCAGGTTCCTTTGCGATCCCCTCTGAGGGTGTGCAAACTTAACCCGGGCAAATCCATGTCTTCAATTGCATCGGCCGTTTCCAGAAGTGCCAAGACCTTCCTGATTCGGAGCACATGGTGGGAATTGATGCCGCTGGATATGCCGGTCTCGAATAATTTTTTAAGGCCCTTATGCTTAAATTTCTTGATCATGAGCTGTAAGTGTAACCCGTAACGTATCGGGTGTCAAGATGAGATTTGTCTTGTAACAGTCCGGGCAATCCCCTCCAGCACGTTAAGGGCTATCCCTTAGTACCGGCCGGTGAAAAGCCGCCGACGGCAGGAAAAAGCAGAGGATCAGGCCCACGACGGGCATGTAGGCCAGCAGGTGCAGGGCCGCCGGCACCCCCCAGGTGTCGGCCACCGTGCCGAGCAGGGTCACCCCCAGCCCGCCGGTGCCGATGGCGAAGCCCACCATAAGCCCGGAGGCCACTCCCAGCCGGCCCGGCAGGAGGTCCTGGGCCATGACCACCGTGACCGAGAAGGTGGCAATGAGGACAAAGCCCGTGAGGGCCAGGACCGGGAAGACCCCCCAGCCTTCGATATTCATAAAGAGGAATAAGAGCGGCGTCACGGCGGCCATGGTCAGGGCCAGGAAGCGCTTGTGCCCCCAGCGGTCTGCCAGGGGGGCGCCGATCAGGGTGCCGATGGTCCCGGAAACCAGAAAGGTAGTCACCATCTTGCCGGCCAGGAGGGGGTCCCCTTTCAGGTAGTTGATGTAATAAAAGGGGATGTAGCTGACCAGACCCATCTGAATCCAGGAGCGCATGGTGACGATCAGGATCAGGAGGGTCAAGAGACTGTAGGAGGATCGCCCTCGCCGGTCCTGCGGGGCCGCCTTTTTTTCAACAGTCGGGTGGTCGTACCGAAAAGTGGATAGGAATCCGACCACGATGGCCACCATCAGCAGGCCGGGGATGAGGTAAAACAGGGTCCCCTTCAGGTGGAAATGGGTGACCAGGAAAACCAGGGTAAAAGGCCCGAGGGCAAAGCCCAGGTTCCCCCCCACGGCGAAAAGGGACATGCCCGAAGCCTTGCGCCGGCCGATGAAAAAATGAGCGGTCTTGAAGCCCTCGGGGTGAAAGGCCGCCACCCCCAGCCCGCAAAAAATCACCAGCAGGAGCAGAACCGGATAATTGGGCGCCAGGCCGGCGAGGCTGATGCCCAGGGCCGCCATGAGGATCCCCAGGGGGATGAGGAACGGTTTGGGCTGCCGGTCCGAAATCAGACCGAAAAGGGGCTGGATAATGGAGGAAGTCAGGTTGGACATCAGCAGGACCAGGCCGGCGGCGGTGTACGACAGGCCCAAGGCCTCTTTCAAGAAAGGGAGCAGGGCCGGGAGGGCCCCCTGAGAAATATCGGTGACCAGATGACCAAAGCTAAGTAATATCAATATTTTAATATTCAAGACGATCCCTGTTTCTGCCTGCCGGCTTTCCCCGCCCCGGGTTTATCCTTGACTAAGCACCAGGATTATATTAAAAAAGATAGTTTATATTAAGAGCCCGTCAGGATGCAAAAAAGGTCCTGAAATCGCCAACCTCAACTCTGAAAAGGGCTGCAGGTCGGCAGACCGGGGGTCCTCCCAGCCGGGACATTCGACTCAAAGACTATAAAAGGCTCAGGGATTTTCGTCAATGGAAGACGACAATATTTTACGACAACAGCGGATTAAGAAATCGCAGGAGTTGCGGGACCAGGGCGTGGATCTCTATCCTTCCTTCAACGGGGCCGAGAACAAGATCGGTGAAATCCTGTCCCTTTTCGCCGACAGGGAAGACCTGCCTGCGGCAGAAACGGCACCCTTGCTGCGAACCGCCGGGCGCCTTATGACCGTCCGTGATTTCGGAAAAAGCCTTTTCTTCCATGTCCAGGACGGCACCGGCCGCATGCAGGGCTACCTCAAGAAAGACCAGGTCGGCGCCGAGACCTTCGCCCTGTTCAAAAAGCTGGATATCGGGGATTTCGTGGGTCTGGCCGGGGTCCTTTTTCGCACCAGGACGGGGGAATTGACCCTGCTGGTCAAGGAAGCAGCCCTGCTGTCCAAGGCCCTGCTCCCGTTGCCCGAAAAATTCCACGGCCTGACCGACGTCGAACAACGCTACCGGCAGCGCTACCTGGACCTGCTGGTCAATCCCTCCGTCCGGCAGATTTTCGAAACCCGCTCCCGGATCATCGCCTTTATCCGTTCCTTTATGAACGACCGGGGTTTCCTGGAAGTGGAAACCCCCATGATGCAGCCCATTCCCGGGGGGGCCACGGCCAAGCCGTTCAAGACGTATCACAATACCCTCGATATGCCCCTGTTTTTACGCATCGCCCCGGAGCTCTACCTGAAACGCCTGGTCATCGGCGGGCTGGAGCGGGTCTTCGAGATCAACCGCAATTTCCGCAACGAGGGCATCTCCATCCAGCACAACCCGGAATTCACTATGATGGAATTCTATCAGGCCTACGCCACCTATCAGGACCTCATGGCCTTCACGGAAAAGCTGGTCAGCGAACTGGCGGAGGCTGTCCGGGGGACTTTAACCTTTTCCTATCAGGGCGAGTCCATTGATCTGACCCCCCCCTGGCAGAAGATTTCCTTTCTGGAGGCCCTGCGGGACCTCGGCGGCCTGCCGGCCGCCGTATTGAACGATCCGATCCGGGCCGTGGAACTGGCCCGGGAACAGGGCGCCCAACTGCGGCCCGGCGACGGACCGGGCAAGGCCCTGACCAAGATTTTCGAGCAGGTGGTGGAACCGAAACTGCGGCAGCCGACCTTTATCACCGGCTACCCGATCGAGGTCTCGCCCCTGGCGAAACGGAGCCGGGAAAACCCGGACCTCACCGATCGTTTCGAACTCTTTGTGGCCGGAAGAGAAATCGCCAACGGGTTCACCGAGTTGAATGATCCCCTGGACCAAAGGGACCGTTTTATGGAACAGATGAAGGCCCACGAAGCCGGAGACGATGAGGCCCAGGTCATGGACCGCGATTTCGTCCAGGCCCTGGAGTATGGCCTGCCCCCCACGGCCGGGGAGGGGATCGGCATCGATCGGCTGGTCATGCTCCTTACCGACGCTCCTTCGATCCGGGAGGTGATCCTCTTTCCCCAACTGCGCCCGGAAAACTGAAGGGGCCATGTCCTTTGAATTTTTTGTCAGCCTGCGCTACCTGAAGGCCAAGCGGAAACAGACCTTCATCTCGATCATCACCCTGATTTCCATCGGGGGGGTGGCCCTGGGGGTGACGGCCCTGATCGTGGTTCTGGCCGTCATGAGCGGGTTTGAGAACGACCTGAAAACCAAAATTCTGGGCCTCAATGCCCACGCCCTGGTCCTGAGCTGGGACAACGCGGTTGACGACCACGCCGGGCTGCGCCGCAAGGTGGAAACCGTTCCCGGGGTCACCGGGGCCACCCCCTTTATCCTGACCCAGGTGCTGCTCAGTACTCCCCGGCAGGTAACCGGGGCGGTGCTGCGCGGATTGGACATCGAATCGGCCCGTCGGGTGATTATCCTGGACCGGATCATCCGCACCGGCTCCTGGCAGGCCCTGGAGGAAACGGGACCGGGAGCAACGGGCGGCGAAGTCCTGCCGGGCATCATTCTGGGCCAGGAACTGGCCAAACAACTCGGTCTGACCATGGGGGATACGGTGTCGGTGGTTTCCCCCCTTGGTGAGGTGACGCCCCTGGGCCGGGTGCCCAAGATGCGGGCCTTTCGGCTGGCGGGTACCTTTGAATCCGGCATGTATGAATACGACTCCACCATTTCCTTTATCTCCCTGGCCCAGGCCCAGGCTTTTCTGGGATTGGGGGGGAGGGTCACCGGCCTGGAGGTGAAGACCCGGGACATCTACCAAGCCGCGGAAATCGCCAAGAAGATCAAGGATAAATTGGGATTTCCCTACTGGACCAAGGACTGGATGCGGATGAATAAGAACCTGTTTTCAGCCCTCAAGCTGGAAAAACTGGTCATGTTCATCATCCTGACCCTGATCATCCTGGTGGCGGCTTTCAACATCGTTTCGTCCTTGATCATGGTGGTCATGGAAAAGACCAAGGACATCGCCATTCTCAAGTCCATGGGGGCTACGGCGGGCAGTATTTTGAAAATTTTTGTCCTGGAGGGTTTGATCATCGGGGTGGTGGGGACCGTCCTCGGCCTGGGCGGAGGGATCGGCCTTTGTGAAATATTGAAACGCTATCAATTTATCAAGCTGCCCAGCGACGTATACTACATTTCCTCCCTGCCGGTGTTGATGAAAGGGACGGATATTTTGTT
>JALOOY010000552.1 GCA_025454185.1 Thermodesulfobacteriota bacterium | reverse complement strand
AAACGGCAGAAATCATAAAAGGCTGAAAAATAGGCCTCCACGGCGGCGGCGATGCGGGGGTCATCGGGGGCCAGGGGAAAGCCGAGTTCGGTCAGGGCCGCGCTGATCCAGAAGCGGTTGTGGGTCTCCCGCCCTTCCCGCCGGGCTTCCTTGACGAAGCGGATGGCGGCTTCGCGGTAGGCCCCTTTGAAGGTTTCCTCTTCCAGGGGAAAGCCGGCCTCCCTGAGGTTGGCGAGTATCCGGGCCATGGCCCGTTCCACCCCTCCGGATTCAGCGGCAATCAGCGTGTTGAAAAGGTCAAAGCCGATGGCCTGAATGGTTTTCATTTATTGGGGGATCTTTTTCATCTGAATGGTCAAGGTCTCCTTGACCCCGGGCGGAACATCCACAAAACGGATGTAATCCCGATAGCCCCCTTTTCTGGCTTCCACCTTGTGCCGTCCGGCCAAAACGCCTTCCTCGTAGGTGTTGTCCGCCTGCGGTTCCAACTTGTGGCCGTCTATATATACGGCCGCTTCCGGGGGCTCCACCTCGATGACGATCCACCCCGAGCCGGGGGCGCCTTTGGTGTCGTAATAGGGGTCGGAGGAGGGCGGGTAATAACCGGGGGGATAATACCCCGGAGGGTGGCGGCGGGGATAATACTGGATCGACTGCAAGGCCCCCCCTGCGGCGGCGGAAACGATCCGCTGGCCGGAGGGATCGGCCACGGCCGCGCCCGGGAGGGAAAATAGAAAAATGAAGCCGATGGCGAGAAGACTCAGACCCAGTTTGTGCCTTGCCGAAATCATGGAAACCCTCCTGATCAGGGGTGGAAAGGGCGGGCACGGATCCCCCGGCCCGCCTTCTCAAGGGAAAAATGATTAATCCAATACCTCCATCAGCTTGCCGCAGCAGGGGGGGATTCGGTCTCCCTTGACCAGCTCCACGTATTTGTTGCAGGTCTGGCAATAGCAGCGGCCGTCCTTGTCCATGTAGACTTCCGGGTATTCACCGGCCCCTTTGACGTCCAGCCCTTCGATGGTGAAGCGGGCGAACTTGTTTTTACTGGGGATATACTCACCGATGGGGACCAGCTTCTTGTTGAAGCGGACGCAATCGACCATCATTTTCCACAGAGCTTCCAGTTTCTTGGTTTCATCGCCGGTTTCCGGGGTCATTTCCACCAAATTTTTCTCGATGTTGATCTGCATGTTGGGCCCTCCCTTTTTACTATTTTGGAATGATTGAATATAAGTAAGTACCAGCCAAAGGTCAAGCCCGGTTTGGGCTGAATTGGACAGACCGGTTTCCCCTTTTCCAGGGTCGTGGCGGGAAGATAGGCCTACCCCGGTTTGGAGTGGCCGGTTTTAAGGGGAAGTTTGTCTTCGATCAGGACTTCCACCCGCCGGGGTTCGATGTCTTCGATCTCCAGACCGGGGGGGTAGGCCAGGGTCCGGGTGGTGATGGGCAGCGGATGCCGGCCTTTGCGGCTGTCCCAGAGGTTCAACTCGAGCTTGATGTCCTCCTGACGCAGGAAGGCGAAGGCCCGGCGGTGCCCGGATAAGGAAACCCTGACCCGGCCGGGAGAGATACCGGCCACGGTCAGGTGGCCGGGCAAGGCGCTGAAACCGACCGGAATTTCGAAATCCCGGTGCACGATCTGTGAGCCGTAGCCGACGATGATCCAGAGACCCGCCGCCACCACGAAAGACAGGGCCTTCTCCCGGTAGTTTTTTTGGAAAAAACCGGCCCAGGGACGGGCCTTGCCCGGCGGGGCGATTTCATCATAAAAGGTCTCGAGGAGTTCGGCCAGTTGGGGAGGATGGGCGATGGTCCGCAGGTCCCCGTGCCGGGCCAGGGAGAGGGTGCCCCGATCCGGTCCCCGTCGATCACCACCGCGCCGTCATGGCCGAGGGAATGGGGGTCAAAAATGCTTTTCAGCAGGACTTCGCTGAGCAGGCCCTGCACTTCTTCTCCGCCCTCCAGGTGGCGGGCGATCGGGTCTTTCCCCCGGATGACGACCAGGGCACCGATTTTGGCTCGGGCCAGGTCGCTCAGCGAACGGGTCAGGATTTCCACTTCCCGGCGGGACAGACGGGCCGTCTTGCGCCTGTAAAGCGGCAAACCCCGTTCCAGCCACAAAGAGGCCACCCGTTCAAAAAAGTAGCGGATATCTTCCTGAAAGATGACGATCAAGGCCACCAGAAAAACGGCGAAGAAGCCCTGCAACAGGGCCACGGTCAGCAGCAGGTTTAACTTACGGGCCGCCAGGTAGACCAGGCCCACAATGAGGATCCCGGTCAGGATCAAGGTGGAACGCCGGGTCCTTTTGATGGCTACCAGGAAGATATAAATGGCCAGGGTGACGATGCCGATATCCAGCAAGCCGGAAAGCCCGACCTCGGTAAGCAACGACAACCATTGTTTGAGGGTATCCAGGACCGTCATGTTCTTATTCACTTCCGCCCACCACCAACCACTTCCCCGGATGAAACCGGTGCCGGGGAAAGGTAGCCATTGTCCCCATTATAACTTAAAACACCTAAAATAATTAAGTTTTTATTCCAGAGGGTCGAGTGACCTCTCGCCCGCAAGAAAAAAATCAAGAAAAGGCCAAAACGCTGCAAAAAGCATTTGACAGCCCGGCAGGATTACGGTATTAAATCTATAAATAGTTAACATATTGAATATCAACTTACTAACATTCAACCATTCATGGAGGTCAACAGTGGACACATCATCCAAATTGTCCGAAATCGTCGGCGCTGAAAATTTCACCGCTGACCCCGTCCGGTTGCGGGCCTACGAGACCGACTTCAGCTACACTCCCGCCGGAGCAGCTAATTTTGCCGTGAAACCGGGCAGTTCCGAAGAGGTTGCCGCCGTAATCCGCTATTGCCAGGAAAAGGGCATCCCGGTGGTTCCCTGCAGTTCCAAGGTGCATTTTTTCGGCGCTACCATCCCGAAAGAAGGGGGCGTCATCCTGGATATGTCCCGCATGAACCGGATCCTGGAGATCGACGCGGACAACCGCCGGGTCCGGATCGAGGCCGGCGTCACCTGGGGGCAGTTGACC
>JALOOY010000551.1 GCA_025454185.1 Thermodesulfobacteriota bacterium | reverse complement strand
GTCCTGGCCTTCCGGCGTCTCTTTCCCGTACAGGCTGGATAGAAAAACCACACCTCCAGTCAATATGCCGCAGACCTTGCCGCTGCTGGCAATCCCTCCTCCCAGAGCGGCCACGGCCTTGACTAGCCCCGGGTTCCCGGCGCCCAGCTTCTCCTGACCCACGGCCAGGATGGCCTGGCTTCAATGAAACCGCTGGGAAAACAACTCCTCCGCTTTTTTGCGCATTTCTTCCGGGGTCATGATGGTGCTCCTTTTCTGGTGGAGTATTGGAGTAATGGTTAATCCGAAGATAAAACCTGTTGCTCGTTGCTGGTTACTGGTTAAGAACGTCTGGCCGTTCAATAAGATTGAATTTAAACCCGTAGGGCGGGTGTCTCGCCCGCCGGCCCGGTAAATGGAATGACTGGTCTCCCCGGTAAAATTTGGGACTTCATCACGACCCGTAAGGCCGAGCGGTCGGCGGGGACGCCGACCCTACGAACTGACCGGACGCTGGAGCATCCAAGACTTGCGTTCCCACGCCGGAGCATGGGAACGATAAAATAATAATTCGGCTTTGTATTTGTATTAAACTATAGTCCGAACGGTATTTCGTATTGATTCGATGTTCGCTGTTGGACATTCGATGTTCGTATTTCGTATTCTTCGGCTAGGCTTTTTCCACCCGGTTCCTCTCATAAATAATCCTCAGCCCCTCCAACGTCAAATTGCCTTCCACCACTTCGATGGTTCTGGACTCGGAGGCGATCAGCGGGGCCAGACCTCCGGTGGCCACCACCTTGGGCCGGGCAGGCACGGCATCGATGATACGCTGGACCAGGCCGTGCCAGGATGGTCTTGGGCTTGCTGAAGATCTCCACCCGGGGCAGCTTGGAGGCCTTCTGAAACAGGGCCTCGCAGGAAATCAAGATCCCCGGCGCTATGGCCCCCCCCAGGTACTCCCCCTTCTCGGAAACGTAATCGAAGGTGGTGGCGGTCCCGAAGTCCACGACGATCAGGTTGCGCCGGTATTTTTCATAGGCCGCCACGGCATTGACGATCCGGTCGGCCCCCACCTCCTTGGGGTTGTCGTAAAAAATGGGCATGCCGGTTTTTATTCCCGGTCCCACAAAGAGCGGTCGGGTCTCGAAATAGCGCAGGCTGAACTGTTCCAGGGAATTGATCATGGGCGGGACGACACAGGATATGATCAGGTCGTACACCCGGGCCATATCCAAAGACCGGCTGGCAAAGAGGTTGCCGATCAGGATGCCCATTTCATCCAGGGTCCCGTCTTTTTCGGTGCGGATGCGCCAGTCGCAAACCATGTCCGTTCCCCGGTAGACTCCCAGCACCGTATTGGTGTTGCCCACGTCCATGGCCAGGAGCAGGTCTTTGGGTTTATTCGGCATTGAAGTCCCTCGCGATAACCTGAGCCGTTTCCTCCGCCAGTTGGCTGATCAACTTTTCATTTTCCCCTTCCAGCATGACCCGCACCAGGGGTTCGGTCCCGGAAAAGCGCACCAGGATCCGGCCCCGATCCCCCAGTCGCTGCTCCACCTTTTTGATTTGCCGGACCACGCCCGGGAACTCCTCCAGCCGGCGCCGTTCCCGGATCCGGATATTGACCAGTTTCTGGGGATACTTTTCCATGATATCCGAGAGGTCGGAAAGGCTTTTTTCCTCTTTTTGCATGATGGCCAACACCTGCAGGGCGCTGAGGATGCCGTCCCCGGTGGTGTTATGGTCCAGGAAAATCAGATGCCCGGATTGTTCGCCCCCCAGGTTGCAGCCCCGGCGGACCATCTCCTCGACCACGTAGCGATCACCCACCTGGGTGCGCAGGAATCGGATACCCCGCTGGCGCATGGCCACCTCCAGCCCTAAATTGCTCATGACCGTGGCCACCAGGGTATTTTTTTTCAAGCGTTTTTCCTTGAACATCCGATCGGCGCAGATGGCCATGACCTGATCCCCGTCGATCACCTCGCCGTTTTCATCGCAAAAGATAACCCGGTCACCGTCCCCGTCGAAACTGATCCCCAGGTCGGCCTTTTTCTTACGAACCACGGCCCCGACCAGCTCCGGATGGAGGGCCCCGCAATTTTTGTTGATATTCTCGCCGTTGGGCCGGGCGCCCATGAGGGTCAGGCGGGCCCCCAGTTCCTCAAACACCGTGGGCGCTACCTTGTAGGTCGCCCCGTTGGCGCAATCCAGGACAATATGGAGACCGTCCAGGGTCATTTCCGTCGGGAAGGTATTCTTCAGGAAGACGATATAACGGCCGATGGCGTCTTCGATTCGATAGGCCTTGCCCACCTGGCCGGCCGTAATGCCCGGCGAGGCCAATTTTTCCGAAAACATGAGCGACTCGATCCGCTCCTCCACTTCGTCCGGCAGTTTAAAGCCGTTCCGGGAGAAGATCTTGATGCCGTTGTCCTGGTAGGGGTTGTGGGAGGCGGAAATGACGATACCGGCATCGGCCCGCATGCTCTGGGTCAGGAAGGCAATGCCGGGAGTGGGCAGCGGCCCGATAAGCAGCACATCGCCTCCCATGGAGCAGATCCCGGCCGTAATGGCGTTTTCCAGCATGTAGCCCGAGAGGCGGGTGTCTTTACCGACCACGATTTTATGGCGCCGGTTCTTATCCTTGAAAATATGGGCGCAGCCCTTGCCGAGTTGCAGGGCTACCTCGGTAGTCATGGGGTGGACATTGGCGATGCCCCGTATCCCGTCGGTCCCGAATAATTTTCGCATAAACACTCCTTTATC
>JALOOY010000085.1 GCA_025454185.1 Thermodesulfobacteriota bacterium | reverse complement strand
GCTGTAAGCCGCCAATCCACCTCGGATGACCATGCCCCAGGCCTCTTCGGCCCATTTCAAGTCTGCGGAACCCGCTCGGACCGAAAAAATCTTACCGGCCAGGTTTTCCACATCCACCCAATTCACCTGTCGGACCCCTTGCCCGGCTTCTTCCTGGGCGTCTTTTTTTTCCCTAAAACTCCGCCACTTGCGGTTCGGCCAGTCATAATAGATCCGGTCATGGGAATAGGCATAGGGCGGGGCCAGGGATCTCAGAATATATTTGAGTATTTCCAGTGGCAGGGGCTGGTTGGCGGCCAATTCGCCGACAAAGACCAGTTCCGCCTTTTCGGAAGGGAGCAGGGTCCGGGAAAGCTCGGGTTGAAAGGATAACAAGCCCTCGCGATAGAGAAGTTCAGCCTGTGAGGGAAAAAGGGAGAGTCGGGAAAGGACTTCTTGAACCGTGGTCGGGAAAAGGTTCAGTTGCCCTTGTTCGTCCATGATACCTTTCCTTTCAGAAAATCCTTTTTATTTAACAGCCCCCGAACCGGTCAGCGGCACGAAGCGGACCGGAATGATATCGACCGTTTCCATGTTCCCCCGGGATTTGGTGATCTTTTTCAAATGCTGAAGGCCCGTCCCTACCGGGATCACCAGGCGCCCCCCTTCCTTGAGCTGCTGCAGCAGCGGTTCGGGCACATGGTCCGGAGCGGCCGTAACCACGATCCCGTCGAAAGGGGCCGCCCCGGGCCAGCCCCGATACCCATCTCCAGCGCGGACCCGGATATTAGTATAGCCCATTTCCTTGAGCAAAGTCCCGGCCGAATCGGCCAGGACCGGGATTATTTCCATGGTGTAGACTTCGGCGGCTATCTCCGCCAGCACCGCGGCCTGGTACCCCGATCCGGTGCCTATTTCCAGTATTTTTTCTTTTCCTTTCAGTTCCAGAAGGGCCGTCATCAGGGCCACGATATAGGGCTGGGAAATGGTCTGGCCGGCGCCGATCGGCAAAGGATGGTCCTGATACGCCTCCGCCCTGTACGGCCCGGGCACAAAGCGGTGCCTCTCCACGCGGCCCATGGCGGCCAGCACCCTCTTATCCGTAATGCCCCGGGCCCGGAGCTGGGTCTCGACCATGCGGGCCCGTTGGATCGTGAAATCAGGCTGGGAAGGTTTCGGGGGCTCGCCGGCGGCGAGGGCGGAGACCGCCATAAGAAGCAACCACCCTATCCTCGGAAGGACCTTCGCCCCGGGACGAAACCTGTAAGACAAAAGGCGCATTCTCTTTATTTACACGAATATGTACGGTGTAAGTTTTATCGCCAGAATTTTCGTCTGATTGTCGGCTCAAATCGTAACAGATTTTTTTAGCCAAATCAAGATCGAGGCGCTGGGGAGGGAACAATTCCCGGGGGGGGTCCCCGGAAGGGGCGATCCCCGTTCGGAGGCAGGAGGATCCGGTCAGACCATGATCATTGGGCAGTATATTTGGAGCGCAACGCCACCTCCCCCGGGGCCAGGCTTTCGTAACCGGACGTGGTCCCGCGACGATCGGTCCTTCTGGTAATCACATAATAAGAGACGGCCGATCCACCGGCCAGGGCCGCCGTCTGGTTTTCTTTCGACCGTTTGCCGCTGGTGACCGTTTCATTCCGGCCGGACCGGCCGGCGGGAGCAGTGGCGACCTGGGTGGTACGATTTTTTCTGACCACGCCTTCGGCATTTTCGAGTAATCCGGCGGACAGGTTTTTATCCGACCACATGGATAGAATACATTCCCCCAAACCGCTGCAATCATCCCCGGACCAGCCGGTGAAAATCGAACCGGCAGCGAGGTTCACGTTCAGGGTCACCTGGGAGCCCTCATCGTAGACTCCCTGGCAGTCGGCCCCGCAGTCGATGCCCTCCCCGAAGATGGTTCCCAGCCCGGTACCCCTTTTGCCTACCACCAACTGGTATTGCCGCACCACGGCTTTATTTACCTCGTTGGAATAGTCACTTTCGTACCCTTGAGTATTATAGGCGGTTACCGAAAAAAAATAGGTGGTCCCCCGGTTCAAATTGGTTACGGTAAAATTGGTCTGGTTGCCTACGTCGATGACCGTATTATAGGCCTCGGAGGCCGTGCCCAGATGTATACGATAACCGGCCAGGTCCGCTTCGGTGTTGGGGTCCCAGGCCAGAGTGACCTGCTCGGCTTTTAACTCCCCCGGGTTAAAAAAGACCGGGACCAGGCCGAAGAGCATTATTAAAAGCAGAAAAAATCTGGAATTTTGCTGCCGCGAGGCAACTTTTTGCAGTCGTATGGACACAGTACCTCCTTTTTCGGCCGCTAAGCGAGGAGCAGCTCCGCGAGGTACTGTCTTCGCCTGGCAACCCTGCTGCCATATGGTTCGTGGAAACGGACCACTTAGGCCAGTGGCTTTGCGTCCCAACCTTTCGGTTGGTTTGCCCTTTACAGGATTTTTTTAAGTTACAAAATAATTTTACTTAAATGTGATGCAGGGAATATGCCAAACCCTTTTTTTAAAAAAACATAGAAATATTAATAAATTATAATAAGCTGCCTGGGCGGGCTCAAAGCGGTGGCACGCTTGGCCCGCAAATTTTGTCTATTTTCTCAAAATTTGACAGCCATTTAGTCTTACTAAACCAGGATAGGGTCGGAGGGGTGCTCCCCGGCTTGGATCAGTTTTTTCCATATTCGAGGTTCGGTGTTGGACGTTGGACGTTCGGGATTCGTCTTTATTTTCGACCTAAATAATCAACCTCTGCCGCCCCTGGAGGGGGTCAACAGTTTCTCGAGCCATTTTACCGGGCCGACCACCAGGACCCCCAATAAGATGGGCACCACGATGTTCAACAGAAGATAGGCATATTGGGCCTGAAACCCCACCCGCCCCGGATTTCCGTCCGCGCTGATTCGGGCCAGGAAATGAAATAATTCCATAAGGGACCCCATCTTTTTTTTGGATTTGATGTTTGGAACTTTATCATATAAACTCCATCCATTTAAAATAAATATTCTTGGCGGTACTTCGCCGACAATACGCAAAAAAGACGTGAAAAACTGGCTGAAACATATCTTTAAAACCAAGGAATGCCAACTGCTGCCCTGGGAGGAGGAATTCCGGAATTATTATTTGCATTTCCAGGAACTGCTCCGGGTCCGAAAAAAACTCCTTGATCTGTTGGCCCCGGGGGCCGTCACCAACCTTCAGGTTATCAGCGATCTCTGCCAGCGATTGCTCGATTTGTTGAATAAAATCTTTGATCAGAAACTGGGCGAACTGTTAAAGGTCTCTCCGTTGTTTCGTGAGGCTCGCCATCTGGCGGATATCGAAAATATTTTTAGCAAGGCCTTGTCCGCCCCGGATTTTTCCGATTGCCGCCATATCATGCCCGAATCCTTCCGCCGTCCCCAGCCGCAGACCCTGGCGGATTATCTGTCCCTGATTCACGAATTGGCCCTGGAGGAGATGTTCAGCCTGCTGGATATTTACGATCTGCGAAAAATAAAAGCGGTCCCGGTTCAAACCGGCCTGCCCATCAAATTGCACGTCATCGACCTGGGGGGCGGGGTCTGCGCTTCCGATGTTAAAATGATCGGGAAGGACGAGATCCTCTCCGCCCCCATGCAGGCCATGTTCAAAGGCATGTATTATCCCGGGATCAGTTGGTCGGGCCCCATCGGGGTCAACCTGAAGGGTTTTATGGTGATTATGGCCCAGAGCTCCAGTCGACCTGAGGAAGACTTCTGGGATAAAACGTATCTCCTGGCGGCCAGGGATTATATGAATTTCAATTCCCGTCTGGGCTACCATTATACATCGGTAGCCTCCTTCCTCAGTGAAGAGCCGCTGGATAACCATATCCGTTTCACGCTGAAAGGCGGTGCGGCCGATGATATCCGCCGGGCCCGGAGGGCCCGCTTCATCGGCCAGGTGCTGGATCGGATGGGCTTCGAGGTCCATGTGCACAAAGACCTGATCGAAGGGCGCCTGACCAACACCGACCGGGCCTTGACCGAAGACCGGCTGGACCTGATTGGACGCCTCATGGGCTGCGTCCGCCAACGGGATATGGTCATGAACAGCGACGCCACGGTAAACTGGTACGCGGAGGCGTTTTTAAGGGGTAACTACTCCTTCGAGCCGGACCAATAAGAAAAGGCGCCCAGCGGAAACCAACCGCCTGCGGCGCCTTTCCGATTCCGTAAAAAATCTATTCGGCGGTCTTGGCCACCAGTACCGAACAGGGCGAATGGCTGACCACCTTCAGGGCCGTTCCCCCCACCGTAAACCGGCCGGCGGGTTTGCGGCCCCGGCTGCCCAGCACGATCAGATCGAAGCCCTCTTCCTCGGCCATCTTGAGGATCTCATCGGCAATGTCGTTGGAGCTGACCACAAAGGATTTCAAGGAAATCCCGGCCAACAAGGCCTTGGCCTGTTCGATGGCCTGCTGCGCCGAGGTATGCAACTTGCTCTCCAGGGAGTCCCGCGCTCGAGCCGTGATCTCCAGGTCGATATCCGAGTAGGCGGGGACCACAGCCAGCAAGGACACTTCCGCCCCTTTAGCCTTGGCCAGTTCCGCAGCCATCCGGACCCCTTCCAGGGAACTCTTCGAACCGTCCACAGGTACCAGAATCTTCATGTTTGATCTCCTTCCGCCCGAATCGTCTCTTAGACTTCTTTCTTCACCTTGGCCTTCTTCATGGTCAAGCCGACCCCTTCAAAGAGGTAAAAAATGGCATAGCCCCACCACATGGTATAAAAGACATAAAAGACCAGCAGAAAGATCATGATCCCGGCCCGGTCGGCGACCCGCTGCGACTCGACCTTATAGAAATTGTAAGACGGTTCGATGGCTTTCTTCATCACCTCGCTGACCAGCTTGGACTCCTCGATCTTCAGGTTCTTTTTGAAGTATTTGTCCATGCTGCTCAAGGCCGTCCACCAGGACTTCATGACTTCCTTTTCCGGAATCCCGTAGGCCGAAACCAACTGCTGTCCCTGGTTCTGAAACATGGCATCCGAGTCCCGCAGGATGACCTCCATGGTTTTTCCCAGATCGCCTTCAATTTTCAGCGAGGTCCCCTGGGCCTCCACCTTGCATCCGGCCAGGGTGAATAGTTTATTGATACTGTCCCCCTCCTCGGGTTTTTGAAGGGCCACGATAGCTGAAAAGGATCTGCCGATGAACTTTCCGTTTTGCTCCTTCACTTTGGGGATAAAGTACGAGGACCCCTTGGAAAGCTTGTTGAAAAGATCATCGGCCCAGTCCAGACCGTTGACTTTCTGCCCGGCCGGACCGGGGAACAGGGGCGAGAACATCAGGAACAAGACCACGAAAAAGGAGATGGCCAGGACCACTCCGATCATGGTTGCGCTTTTGCTGGAAGATGCCATCGTTTAGGCCTCCTTTAACGTTTTGATATTGGTAAAGAATTTACTGAGGACCCACAGGGCGAAGGCCCCCACCACGATCCAGAAAACAATGGCTCCCACAAAGTCGATGGCGTTCACCACCGGTTTGGAGATGTTGATCACCTCCATTTCGGTCAACTTTTTAGGAAGCGTGGCCGCCCGGTTGATGAAACCGGCCAGGATGGAAACGGCGTAAAAACCCCGGATATGGATGCCTTTGACCACCTTGGTGGTCAGGGCCCCCACCTGGATCCCGATCAGGGAGCCGATCAGCATGCCCATGGCCAGGGTATAGAACACGTAGCCGTAGATGGCGTACTGGGCCACAGCGGCCAACCCGGCGGTGAAGATGATCTGCAGGATGTCCGTTCCCACGGTGGTCATGGAGGAGACGCCGAAAATGTAGACGAACATGGGGAAGGTCACAAAGCCGCCGCCGACGCCCATGAGCGCGGCCAGCATGCCCACAATGACGCCGCCTGCCGCCACAATGACACCGGAGATCTTTCTGCCGCCCAGGTCCTCATCGAAGGTGATCATGGGGGGGATATGGAGGTTTTGGAGCTTAATGGCCGTGCCGGTAACCCCGGAGGGGCCGCCGTGGGCGTCGTGCCCCCCGCCCCCGGAAGCGGACGAAGCGCGCGAGGACTTGATGAAATCCATCAAGGCATAAAGACCTAGAAATCCGAGTAGGACGGCATAGATGACACTGATGAAGGTGTCGCTGAGCAGGGGATCGATGTCATACAAGGCCTTGTTGATAAATCCGCCGATGAAGGTCCCAACGCCCGAACCCACCAGGAAAGCGATGGCCAGCTTGACAGAGACGTTGCCCAGCTTCTTATGAACGGCCGTGCCCATGATGGCCTTGGCGAAGATATGGAACAGGTCGGTACCCACGGCCAGTATCCCCTTGACCCCGGCGGCCATCAGGGCCGGCGTGATGATGAAACCGCCGCCGGCGCCGATGCAGCCGGTGATCAGACCGGCGGCCAGGCCGATGGCGATGGACACCATGAAAATCGTGGTGGTGTAGTGGGCCGGCGCATAGGCCGTCTTGCTGCCCAGGATGTCCGCCGCCTCGCAGAAAACCACAGCGAAAATCGGCAGCAGCAGGGCCAGGAGGATCAGCATCTTTTTCCGGTTTTTCACGATGCTCATGGAGACCTCGTAGTCCCACCGGGCGTGGGCCACGGCCCCTGCTTTTAAAAATTCAAAAATCTGCTTGCCTATACTCATAGTCCTCCTCCTTTATTTATTTGGGATCACCAAATAATCATGGGGATCAAATTCCAACATATTTTGAACAATTTTGTGAATATTATAACT
>JALOOY010000084.1 GCA_025454185.1 Thermodesulfobacteriota bacterium | reverse complement strand
CCCAGGTCTGGGTCTGGCGGGAATATTACGGTCTGGATCCGGAAGACCCGGCACTCTCCATCGTCTCCCTTCCCGATCTCTCAAGGGCCGCCCCCCCGGAGGAAGCCCTCAGGGCGCAGGTGAACCAACTGTTTTGGAAAGCGCTGGCGGCGCCCCCGGACGGCCGGTTGAGAACAGCGTTGGATTTGGCCGCCATTCTCTCCCCTCCGGGACTGCCCGGCGAGGGACGCTACATCCTGGTTTTCCCCCCCGCCCGGGAAACAGGGGGCTCGGGAACCGGCCAACTGGTCCTGTTGCGGCGCCAGTAAGCAGAGCGTAAAAAAATACGGGCACCGGTTTAGGAGGTGTAGCACAGCCGCCCCCGGCTGTGCCCGAGGCGTTTCACCGTGCGCCCACCTCCGGTATTTCCGGAAAGATTGAGATAGAAGCCCATGAAACTCAAAAGAATTTGTATTCTCCTCTTGGCCCTCAGCCTCCCGGCCGCTGCCACGGCCTGGACTGCCGAGTTAAACACCCTGGAACGCCTGGGCCGTCACCTTTTTTTTGATCAAAGGCTGTCCAATCCCTCCGGCATGTCCTGCGCTGAATGTCATGCCCCGGAGGCCGGCTGGACCGGGCCGAAGTCGGACCTCAACCGGGGCGGCGCCGTTTACCCGGGGGCCATTTCCACCCGCTTCAGCAATCGCAAACCTCCCTCGGCCGCCTATGCGACCTTCAGCCCGGTTTTCCATTTTCGAAAAAGCGAGAAAATTTTTGCGGGCGGCAACTTCTGGGACGGCCGGGCCACCGGCGAGGAAATCGGCAATCCCGCCGCCGATCAGGCCAAGGCCCCTTTCATCAATCCCCTGGAACACAATCTGAGAGATGCCCGAGCCCTCTGTGATCTGGTCGCCTCGGCCCCTTACAGCCCACTCTTTCAGCAGGCCTTCCCCTCCGTTCCCCAACCCCTGGATTGCCGGGGGGACCTTTCCGGCACTATCGACCGAATTGCTTTGGCTATCGGCGCCTTTGAGGCCTCGGAGGAGCTGAACCCTTTTACTTCGAAATACGATTACTACCTCCGCGGCCAAGCCCGCTTGACTCCCCTCGAAGAAAAAGGGCTGGAACTGTTCAACGGCAAGGGGAAATGCGCCCAATGCCATCCGAGCGACGCGGGTCCCTACAGCCGTCAGCCGTTGTTCACGGATTTCACCTACGACAACCTGGGGACCCCCAGGAACCCGCAAAATCCCTTTTACACGCAGCAGCGTCGCTTCAATCTGGAAGGAAAAAAATTCATCGATCCGGGTTTGGGGGGATTTTTACGGACCCGGTCGGAGTACCGCTCCCAGGCCGGGGCCAACCTGGGCAAACACAAGGTGCCCACCCTGCGCAACGTGGACCTCCGTCCCGCCCCGGATTTCGTCAAGGCCTTTACCCACAACGGCTACTTCAAGGACCTGAAGGAACTGGTCCATTTTTATAACACCCGGGATACGCTGCCCCGCTGCCGTGGGAAGGCCCTGCCCGGGCGGGACTGCTGGCCCGCACCCGAGGTGGCCCGCAATCTCAATCGGGATGAAATGGGCAATCTGGGGCTGACGGACGAAGAGGAAGAGGCTATCGTGGCCTTCATGAAGACCCTGTCGGACGGCTATCGCCCCGAAAGGTAAAGAGGCACCGCCGGGATCAGGGGCAACCCTTCGGGGGAATCCACTCCCGCGTCAGCAGGGGGAAATAGACCAAAGAATAAAAATTCCCCGGCAGCAGGACCGCATCGTGGACCACTGTTTCGTTCCGGGGGATGTTTAGGGCCAGGCTGGGCCGCGGTTCATATCCATTGCGCTTGAACGTCAATTGGTGGTCTCCGGCTGCTACCCTTTTCCAGTACCGGCCTTCTTCATCACTGCTCGTTGCAAAAGTATACCCTCGAGAGGGGTTGTGGATGGTTATGGCCACGCCCGGAAGGGGATTTTCGGTTGAAGACTCCCTGACTGTCCCTTCCACATAACCCCAGCCCTCTTCCACCGGTTCGCTCAGTACAGCCGCCAGGGCTACCCCGGCCTTGACCATTTCAAGGTAGTAATTGAGATTTCCCAAATTACCCAGGGTGTCTTTGGCGCTGTGATAGTTGGGATTGAAGTCCTTGAGGCTCTCTATGGCCAGCAGGGCCGGGATCCGAAACCCCCAGAAGCTGGCCTGATCGCTGCGGTTTGTACCGTTGGGGACAACCACCGGTATCAGCCCCAACCCGTATTGAACGACGATGTCCTGCAGCAGAGCGGCCAACTCCAGCGAAGAGGGGATCGTGCTGTTGCCGTGAATTTCCATGTCCGGCAGACTGCCGGGGGTATTCCAGGCAATCATGTCCAAGTTGACCACGGCTTCCAGCGTCTCCCCGCGGCAGTAGGCCTTCCGGGCATGATGGTAGCTGCCCACCATCCCCTGCTCTTCGGCGGCAAAATGAACGAAGCGCAGGGTCTGCCCGAAATCGTAGCGGTGTAATATTTCCGCAGCCGCCAGGACGCCCACGGTGCCGCTGGCGTTATCATCGGCCCCGGGAGCGGGCATACTGTAGGGATTGTTGTCGTAATGGGCGGTCAGGGCGATGATGCGCTCGGGGAAGAGGCTCCCTTTCTTCTCGGCGACGATATTTAGCTGCCGGGTGTCCCGAAAGACGAATTCTTCCAGGGAAACCGCCAATCCCAGCTTCTGATAGAAATCAAACAAATACCGCCCGGCCTTTTCGATCGCCTCCGTTCTATAGGAATTTCGCGTGGAAAGGGTGTAGGGCTCCTCGTCGATCAGCACCGGCCACACACCGGTCAGGTCCCCGGTGCGGGCCGCCACCCAATCCTCGGTCACCTGATCCAGCATCTCCTGGACGAGGGGGCTGACCTCAGCCAGTTTTCCGGCCCGAATTCTCCCGGGGTCTCGGGAAGGCCCGGTGAGAATATCCGGCGGCAGGGGCTGCAGCAAACGCAGAGCAAACCCCTCGGCGGACCAGCGCTCGGCATCGTCCGGGGCCATTTGCATCAGTATCCCCTCTTCGTCGCGGGCCAGGGCCTGGGCCAAAGTCGAAACCGGAAAAGATTGGTTCGGGGGTGCATAAAGCCAGTAAAGCGATTTATCGGCGGGGATCGGCGCCAGTTTATGGAGGATCAATCCTGCCCGGGCCAGCGAGGGCCTATCCCGGGAGGTCAAGGAAACCAGAGCGAAATCCACCGCGGCATTTTTTACGCGGCCAAAATATTGCAGGGGGATTTCGGCCATTCTCCCGAGGTCATAACCCGGGGGAATGTCCAACCGATACAGATCCGCCCCCCGGGCCGGCCCGGGTAACATCAGCAGCAGGATCCCGACGAGGAAGGTCACTTTTCTTAAACGCATATAACCTGCCTCTCGCCCCGGCCCGTCTCTTCCGCTTCCAGGCTTTCTGCCAGCAGCTCGACCACATGCCTGACCCGAATCCGGTCCCCACCCCGGGAGAGCAGGTCGGTGATCTGGAGCAGGCAGGCCGGACAGGCCGTGGCAACCAACTCGGCAGCGGATTGCCGGATGTGCCCCAGCTTGCGCTTCCCCACGGCCTTAGACAATTCGTAATGTTCCAACGTGAAGCTGCCCCCGCAGCCGCAGCAGGCGTCGGCCTCGACCATCTCCCTATAATCATAACCGGGCAGGGACTTCAGCAGCAGCCGCGGCGGAGCCGACACTCCCAGGGATTTCCTTAAATGGCAGGGGTCGTGATAGGTGACCCCCCGGCCGCCTTCCTTGGATCCCCCCAAAGCCGCAGGCCCGACCCCGATCCGGTTCACCAAGAAATCGGTAATATCCACCGTCTTTTCCGCCAGACCCGCCAGCAGCTCCTGCTTTCCGGCATCCAGGCCCCGGGCCAGGACCGGCCAGATTTTTTTGATGGTCGCGGCACAGGTGGGACAGGCGGTGACGACCACCTTGCAGCTCTCGCGGCTAAACAGCTCCAAATTATAATTCACCAGGGTCTGAAATGTCTGCAGATCACCGGCCGACAGGGCCGGAATCCCGCAGCAGCCCTGCCCTTCGGGTACGATCACTTCCACCCGGAAATGGTCCAGCGTCTTAAGGACGGCTTGGCCGATTTCCGGAAAGACCTTGTCGATGAGGCAGCCGTAGAAAAACAGGACTTTCCCTTTAGGGTTTTTCCCTTTACCGTTCCGGCCTTCGACAAGCCCATGAAAGGGCAAAGGAGCCAGGGCCTTGAAATGGCGGTCGGCC
Source organism: Thermodesulfobacteriota bacterium (assembly GCA_025454185.1). Classification (GTDB taxonomy): domain Bacteria; phylum Desulfobacterota; class RBG-13-43-22; order RBG-13-43-22; family RBG-13-43-22; genus JACRCK01. Next base: position 7,833 of record JALOOY010000084.1, on the reverse strand, counting down.
AGCGGGGAGGTAAACCGGGCACAGGACGTGCCCAGGAGTTCATCGGCTGGTTTGATAACCAGCCCCTGCACCCGGGCTGCCCAGGCCAGGAAGCGGTCGAAACGGGCCGGATGGGCCACCAGGTTCCGCAAGGCCAAGCGCTTGGCCGGCGGCAGGCCCAGATACCCGGTGAGGATCGCCCGGGCCTTCAGAAAAATTTCCAGCACCCGGACGCCGCTGGGGCAGTTGGCCTCGCAGGAGCCGCAGAGCAGGCAGCGGGAGAGCTCTTCCAGGGAACGCCGCGGTTCCCGAAAGGCCTCCTGCATCAAGCCTTTGAGGATGGCCAGCTTTCCCCGAGCCACCCCGGCCTCCCGGCCCGTCTCCCGGAACAGGGGGCAGACGGCCTGGCACATGCCGCAGCGGGTGCAGGCGGAGAGCTGATCCTCCAGCTCCCGCACCAGAGCGGCCAGAGTTTTCATGTCGGGAGAGGGTTTCAAGCAGGAAGACTAGGTCCGGATCATTTTAGCGCAAGCGGTCCAAGAAAAAAGGTATGGACCACGGCCACGGGGTAGGCCGGCGGCCTTGACAAAATCCCTGCGGGTCAAGCCTTTTCTGCCGCCATGCTCCATAACCGTCCCTCCTTGTCATTATTTAATGCCTCTATGGTACGGAGTATAGTTTAGGCCTCAAAAAGGGGTCAAGGGGAAAGATTATCTATCTTTTATCGGGTACATATATGAGATCAAAAAAAACTTGACAAGGTATTATAATAAGTTTTATTTTAAGAGTATTAAATCCGTCATCGGCCCTTGGGGGAAACGCTGGCGGTCGAAGTTGGTGGAAATGTCGACAATGCAGCACCTCGGTTTTCAATCGGGACGCCGCCCTTCAAGTCGTATCCCAACTTGAGAAATTTACGAAAAGGAGGGTACGACTATGGCAGAAGGACGCGTAAAGTGGTTCAACGAAAACAAAGGATTCGGCTTCATCGAGGTCGACGGTCAGGATAAGGACGTTTTCGTCCATCACTCCGCCATCGAGATGCAGGGTTTTCGGACCCTGGCCGAAGGTCAGCGGGTCAGCTTCGACATCGAACAGGGCAAAAAAGGCCTCGGTTAATAATTAATAATCAATTGTTAATTATTAATTACTAATGAACGACTACACCACCAGATACTTCCGAATAATCGCCTCGTCGTTCCAGATATCCTCCATTCGACCTTGGTGCTGGATCGTCCCCTTTTCAATGATATAGCCTCGGTGGCAGGCCTTGCGGCAGAACTTGAGGTTCTGGTCAGCCAGCAGGATGGTGACGCCCTGCTGGTGGATCTTGCCCAGGACCTCGATCAGATTGGCCACGATCAGCGGGGCCAGCCCTTCGGAGGGTTCGTCCAGCAGAATAAGCCTGGGGTTGGCCATGAGGGCCCGGCCGATGCCGAGCATCTTCTTCTCACCGCCGGAAAGGTTCAGGCCCCGGGCCCTGGCCAGATCGCCCAGCTTGGGAAAGAGTTCGATGACCCGCTCCCGGTTCCAGTACCCGGTCCGTTTGGACAGACGCCGGGCAATCTCCAGGTTCTCGTCCGTGGTCAGATCCGGAAAGATCCGCAGGTCATCGGGCATGTAGCCTACCCCCAGCCTGGCCACATGGTAGGCCGGCTGGCCGCAGATCTCCCGGTCGGCCAGCTTGATCGAACCGCTTTGGGGCGGGGTGAGGCCCATGATGGAACGCAGGGTGGTGGTCTTCCCCACCCCGTTGCGGCCCAGGAGGGCGACCACTTCCCCTTCCTCCACCGCAAGGGAAACCCCCTGGAGGACGTGGCTGGTGCCGTAGTAGGTATCTATGTTGGAAACTTCTAGCAGCATACCCTGTTTTTGTGCCCAGCAAGCCTGAAAATGCTGTCCTGAAATTTTTTTTGGGCGAACATCCAACATTCAACATCCAACGTCCAATGTCGAATGGTATCCTCGTATTTAATTCGATGTTCGATGTTGGACGTTCGATGTTCGATGTTCGTCTTCATAGTCTTTTTAAACCGAGTCTCCCAGGTACACTTCCCGCACCTGGACATTGTTCTTGATCTCCTCCGGTGTCCCGTCCCCCAATATGTCTCCCCGGTGCAGCACCACCACCCGTTCGGAAAGGGAAAAAACGATGTCCATGTCATGCTCCACCAGGACGAAGGTCGTCTGTCCTTCACGGGAAAGCTGACGGATGTTTTCCAGGACCTTGACCCGCTCCACCGGGTTCATGCCGGCCGTCGGTTCATCCAGGAACAGCAGGGAGGGCTCCACCGCCAGGGCCACGCCCACCTCGAGCAGCCGCTGGTCTCCGTGGGAAAGGACGTTGGCCGGCGTGTCCTTGACCCCGGCCAGGCCGACCTTTTCCAGCAGGTTTTTCACCTGGTCCCGGGCCCGGTCCTCCCCCTCTATTTTGGCGAAAAAGCGCCGGGTCCTCCCGGAGAGGGCCAGGGTAGGAATCAGCAGATTTTCCAGGACGGTCAATTCCGGAAAGATGTTGACGATCTGAAAGGAGCGGCAGATGCCCAGACGAACCCGCTGGTGGATGGGCAGCCGGGAGATCTCCCTGCCCTTGAATAAAATGCTTCCGGACTGGACCGGCAGATTGCCGGTGATCAGGTTGATCAGGGTGGATTTTCCGGCGCCGTTGGGGCCGATGATCGAAGTCAGGACCCCGGCTTCGATGTCGAGGTCCAGCTCCTTGGCGGTGCAGACCATGCCGAAAAAGTTGGTCAGTTTGCGGATTTGCAGGATCAGGTCGCCCATCCGCCCCTCACCGTCCGCCCCCGGCCTGGCCGATGAGCCTCTGGAAGACGCCCACCACACCGCCCCGGAAACCCATGATGATCACCAGAAGGACGATGCCGAACCAGAGCATCCAGTTTTCGGTAAAGCGCTGCACCATTTCCCGCATGGCAATAAAGATCACGCTGCCGGCCAGAGGGCCGGCGAAGGTCTGCAGGCCGCCCAGGAGACTGACCAGGATCGGCTCGGCCGAGTGGCCCCAATGGGCCATGAAGGGCCGGGCGTTGCTTTCCAGCAGGGTTTCCAGTCCCCCGGCCAGGCCGGCAAAGGCCCCGCTGATGACGAAGACGGCCAGGCGGTAGTTTTTTACCGACAAGCCGGCGAACTCGGCCCGGTTGGCGTTTTCCCGGATCCCGCTCAGGGCCAGGCCCAGCGGGGAAAGCCGGATGCGCTGTACGGCCCAGGCACTCAGGACAAAGACGGCCAGCACCAGGAAATAATACTGGCGGTCCTTCCCGATCGGGATTTCCAGCAGGCCGAAGAAAGACACCGGGTCGCGCATGATGCCCACCAGTCCGTCGTCGCCCCCGGTCACTTCCCGGGCGCTCCAGAGCAGGGAAAAGACCATCATGCCGAAAGCCAGGGTCAGCATGGCGAAATAGATTTCCGTGTGGCGGACACAGAAAAAACCGATGATCAGGGCCAGGACAGCGGCCAGGACCACGGCGGCCAGGAGGCCCAGCAGCGGGTGAGAGGACAGATGGAGGCCGAAAAAACCGAGGCCGTAGGCCCCGGCGGCATAAAAGGCGCCGTGACCGAAGGACAGCAGGCCGGTCTGGCCCAGCAGCAGGTTATAGCCCAGGGCGAATATGGCCAGGATCATGACCCGCATGGCCAGATAGATCATGAACCGGCCCGAAAACAGCCCGACACCCACCAGGGCCAGCAGCGAAAGCACCACGAGTGCCATTTGCCAGGATTTCAGTTTCATGGCCCTTTACCGCGCCACCCCGAACAACCCCTGGGGTCTCCAGAGCAGGATGCCGGCCATGAGGATGAAGGTCAAAAACATGTCGAACGTGGGGAAAAATCGGGTCCCGAAGGCGGTCAGCACCCCGATGACCAGGGCGCCCACGAAGGCCCCCTTCAGGCTGCCCAGCCCGCCGATGACGGCCACGATGAAGGCCTCGATGATGATGGTCTCGCCCATGCCGGAAGTCATGATCCCCACGTAGGGCACGGCCAGTCCGCCGCCCAGGGCCCCCAGCCAGGTGCCGAAGACAAACACGGAGGTGAACAGGGCCGGTACCCGGACCCCGATGGCCGAGGCCATCTCGCGGTCCGACGAGGAGGCCCGGATGATCCGGCCCCACCAGGTCTTTTCGATCATGCCCCACAGGGCCAGGGCCACCAGTGGCCCGACGACGATGATCAGGATATTGTAGATGGGGAACTTACGGCCCAGGACATCCACCGATCCCCCCAGAGCGGCCAGGGCCGGCGGGCTGATGGAACCGGCGCCCCAGACTATCTTGACCAGATTGTCGAAGATCAGAACGAAGGCGAAGGTCAGCAGGAGCTGGTAGGGCAGAGCGATATGATACACATAACGCAGGAAAAAACGTTCCACGATGAAACCGATGACGCAGACGCACAGGGGGCCGAGAATCAATCCCAGCCAAAAGTTGGCCCCCATATATTTCAGCACCGTAAAACAAAAGTAGGCCCCCAGCATGTAGAAGCTGCCGTGGGCGAAATTCAGGACCCCCAGCACCCCGAAAATGAGGGTCAGGCCGCTGGCCACCAGCCAGATGAACATGCCGGTGGACAGACCGGCCAGAATAACCTGGACAACGGATTGGAGCATACTGGTTAAATTCGAAATCCGAAATCCGAAATCCGAAACAAATTCAAATGACAGAATTCCAAAATTCGAAACGTTTGGTTTTGAACATTTGAATTTTGAATTTTGGTCATTGTTTCGAATTTCGGGTTTCGAATTTCGGGTTTAGCTTTAGAGGCAGGCGGCGAAAGGCCCTGGTTTGAAAGGAATTCGCCGCCTGCCCCACGGGATAAAGGTTTAGCTGCTGAAGGGCGGATCCGCCCCCGGGCCCTCAAAAGGCGGCCGGGAGAAATAGGATTTGGCCGGGATGACCTTGCTCTCGCCCATGATCTTGAAGGGATACTTGGGATCACCCTTGGTCTTGCCCCAGGGCACGTCGTACATGGCCTGGTGGTCTTCCTTACGGAACAGGCGGCGGCCCGCCGGGGTATCCAGCTCCATCCCTTCCAGGGTTTGAATCAGGGCCTTGGTCTCCTTGGACCCGGATTTTTCCACGGCGGCCTTCAGGGCGTAGATGGCCGAATAGCCGGCCTCGGACACATAAGCCGGGTAATGGTTCCAGCGCTTGCGAAAGCGGGCCACCCAGTCGTTGTTATCTTTATTGTTGGGATAGAGAAAGAAATAACGCCCCGAGATCCAGAGATTGTCCGGCATTTCGGCCCCCATGCCTTCCAGGACGTCCATGGCCGCCCCCACGGGCAGCATGACATGTTTGACCTTGTCGAAAAGGCCGGCCTGTTTGGCCTGTTTGAGGAAGGTGATCAATTCGCCGGCCCATTCGGTGGAGTACAATCCGTCCGGGTTGGCGTCCATGATGGTGTTGATGTGGGAGCGGAAGTCCGTGGTCCCAGCCGGCGCCCAGGATTCGGCCGGGAAGCTGACACCGGGCTTCAACTTCTTCAGCGTCTCCTGGAACAGCTTCCAGCAGGTAAAGCCGTATTCATATTTGGGGCTCACCGTGGCCCACTTCAGGGCCGGCAAATCCTTGGCGATGAAGGCGGCGGCATTGCTGTCGTGGTACGTGGAATTCACCATGCGGAAGATCTGTTTGATGCCTTTTTTAAAGACCCACTCTTCGGTCAGCTTTTCCGTGGCGGCGTGGGTCACCATCAGCACCCGGTCCAGCTTGTCCATGATCGGCGCCAGGGCCAGGGCCTGCCCGGAGGAGTCGACGCCGGCCAGGTAATCCGCCCCCCAACTGTCCACGAAATACCGGGCGTTTTTGATGGCGTCATCGGGTTTCATCGTGGAATCCCGGAATTCGATTTCCACCTTGACCCCGGCAATGCCGCCCTTCTGGTTGATCTCCTCCACCGCCAACTGGGCCCCCATCTTGTGGAATTCGCCGTAGCCGGCCAGGGTCCCGGAAAGGACGGCCTGGTAGCCGACCTTGATCGGCCCCTTGATCTTGGGTGCCTGCGCCCACAGTCCGGTGGGCACCATGACCCCGGAACCCAGGGCGCCGGCCCCGGTGACCAGGGCCCCGGCCCCTACGCGCTTCAAAAAATCCCGACGATCCATTTTTTCCATACCCTTGGCCTCCCTTTGTTCAGGTTTATTCGATCCGCTGTGTTTGGATTACGACATTGAACGACTGGGTCCCCTTCAAGAATAACTTGATTATTTAACACAGATTAAGATAGTAACAAAGCATAAAATTTCAGTATAGTATAAAAACCCCGACGCTAAAAAATTGATTTTTTGAGGTTAGAATGAAAATCTTGGTTTTTATTTATAGATTTTTACAGCCATTGTCTCTCAGAATAATGGCTGTAAAAATCTAAGGAGACCCCGATGAAGGCAGCCCGTTTTTATCAAGTCGGCCAACCGTTGCGCCTCGAAGAAGTCCCCACGCCGCAGCCCGGTCCGGGAGAGGTCCTGATTCGCGTGCGGGCCTGCGGGATCTGCGGGTCCGATATCCACATCGTCTATGAAGGCGTCACCCCCACGGCCTTTCAGCCCATCATCCTGGGCCATGAGTTCAGCGGGGAAGTGGCCGCCTGCGGACCGAAGGTCGCGACCTGGCGCGCGGGCGACCGGGTGGCGGTTAACTGCCTCGTTTCCTGCGGCCGCTGCCGCCACTGCCGGGCCGGCCGGGAACAAATTTGTCAGGAGCGGCGCCTGCTCGGCATCCACCTCGACGGAGGACTGGCCGAGTACGCCGTGGTCCCGGCTGAAAACCTGGTGGCCCTGCCGGGGAGCATCCCCTTCGATCAGGGGGCCATCCTGACCGATGCCGTGGCCACCCCCTATCATGCCCTGACCCGCAGAGGGCGCCTGGCCCAGGGGGAAACCGTGGCGGTCATCGGCTGCGGCGGACTGGGCCTGCACGCCGTGCAGTTGGCCAAGGTTCTGGGGGCCGGCCTGGTGGTTGGATTGGACCTATCGGACCAGGCCCTGGAGCGGGCCCGCGCCCGGGGGGCCGACCGGGTCATCCGCAACGATCAGGCCGACCCGGCGGCGGTCCTCCGGGAGGCGGCGGGAGGCGAAGGGGTCGACCTGTCCGTGGAATGCATCGGCCGTCCCGAAACGATCGCCCTGGCCGCTGCCGGCCTGCGGACCGGCGGCCGGGCCGTAATCGTGGGGCTGGGGGCTGCGCCCATCGCCTGCCTGCCGCCTACCGAATTTGTCCGCCGGGAGATCGAACTGCGGGGGTCCTACGCCTTCACCACCCGGGAAATCGCCGAAGTAGTGGCGTTGGTCGCCGGGGGCCGACTGAACCTGGCCGACTCGGTTTCCCGCCGGGTCCCGCTGGAGGGGGTCAACGAGGGCTTGCAGGCCCTCCACGAAAAAATCGGAGACCCCATTCGCATTGTGGTCACCCTGGAGGACTGAGCGGCCTTCGTGCTTGCCAACCGGCGTATACTTTAGTACCATGGGAGGTGTGGAGGATTGACGAGCCGATGAATCGAATTTCCAGGCCTCTCCTGATCATCCTGGCGCTTTTCCTGGCCGGTCTTTCGGCCTGCGATTGGATGGGCCCGCCCACCGCCGTCCCCGAGGCCGTTCCCGGCGTGGACACGCACACCCTGATCATCGGCTCTTCCATGGCCCTGGGCGGTCATGCCGGTTACCTGGGCCGGCAAACCCTTCATGGCGCCCTCTCCTATATCCAAAAAGTCAACGAACGGGGCGGCATCCACGGCCGGAAGATCAAGCTGATCGCCTATGACGACGGCTACGATCCCCAGGTCTGCGTGGCCAATACCCAGCGGCTGATCATCCAGGACAAGGTCTTCGCCCTGTTC
>JALOOY010000083.1 GCA_025454185.1 Thermodesulfobacteriota bacterium | reverse complement strand
CAGGTCCCAATAGAGCCGGCGAATACCGTCTTTTTTATAGAAGGTCTCGCCGCCGGCGGCGATCATGTCCTTCACCCAGTCTACGACCCGAAACCCTTCGGCTTCCATCTTCTCCGCCGTTTCCTTGACCCCCAGGATGTCCCAGATCTGGAAAGGCCCCAGTTCGTGGAAGAACCCGGCCCGGACGGCATCGTCCACCGCGTAGAGATCATCGGAAATTTCCGGAATGAGCCAGGCGCAGTACGACAGGGCCTGGGCCGTGTTGTAGGCGATCATCTTGCCGGTCTTGTCCTGCTGCTGACTGATGAATTTGATCCGCTCCGGCAGGGTTTCGATGGCCTTGGCCTGCTTCAGCCAGGGGATGTCCGGCTTCTGCTGGGGATGGTATTCGAAGGTCTTCAGGTCCAGGACCAGGGTATCCTTCTTCCCGTCCGGGCCTTTGACTTTCTTATAGAAGCCCTGTTTGGCCTTGTTGCCCAGCCAGCCCTTTTCCACCATCTTCCCGGTCAGGTCTTTCACCGGACCCTGGATGGCGTCCCGGTAGGGATCTTCCGGAATGGCCGGATAGAGGTTGCCGGCCACGTGGCTGGCGATGTCCAGACCCACCAGGTCCTGGAGACGGAAGGTGGCGGTCTTGGGGTGGCCGATGAGCGGGCCGGTGACGGCGTCCACTTCCTCCACGGTCAGATCGTTTTGCAGCGCGTAATTGATGGCCGAAGTGCCCGTAATGGAAGCCACCCGGTTGGCGATGAAATTGGGCGTGTCCTTGCAGAGGACCATGGTTTTCCCCAGACGCCGTTCGCCGAACTTCATCATGAAATCCACCAGCGCCGGGTCGGTCTGGGGGGTGGGGATGATTTCCAGCAGCTTCAGGTAGCGGGCCGGGTTGAAAAAGTGGGTGCCCAGAAAATGCTTTTTGAATTCGTCGCCCCGGCCTTCGGCGATCTGATGAATGGGCAGTCCGGAGGTATTGGTGGACACGATGCTGCCGGGCTTGCGGGCCCCCTCGATCCTGGCCATGACCTCGTGCTTGATCTTGAGGTTTTCCACCACCACCTCGATGATCCAGTCGGCCTCTTTAATCCATTCGAAATTGTCCTCCATATTGCCCACGGTAATGAGCTCCATCCGGGTGGGGCTGAACAACCCCGGCGGTTTGGACTTTTTCAGAAAATCCACCCCCTGGTTGACGATCCGGTTGCGCACGACCGGACTCTGCAGGGTCAGGCCCTTGGCCTCTTCCGCAGGCGTCAGCTTGAAGGGGACGATATCCACCAGGTATACGGGAATGCCCGCATTGGCCAGATGGCCGGCGATGCCCCCGCCCATGACACCGGAACCGATGACCATGGCTTTTTTTATTTGAAAACCCATGAATTCCTCCTCTGATTTAAAATACTGAGCAAAAATATATTCAATCACCCGTAGGTGCTAACCTGGTCAAACCGTCATTCCGGCGAAAGCCGGAATCCAGGTCGATCAGAGTACCCCATCTCCTGGATGCCGGATCAAGTCCGGCATGACGGTTAACAACCGAATGCCTGAAAGTTAAAATCCTTCCTCCGGAATATCCACCGCCGAGGTGTCTTCCTGCTGCAGACTGGTGTAACGGGCGAAGACGTTGGGCAGGATATTGCGGCAGAAGAACTTTACGGTTTCGATCTTTCCCCGATAGAAATACCCGTCGGCGGAATTCGCCTCCACCCCCTGCAGCTTCTCCCGGGCAATCAGCCCCTGTTCCAGCATCAGGTGGGCCATCAGGACCTCGGAAAAGCATTCCAGGAAGCGGGTGGCCGCCAGGGGGATGAGCTGGGCCTTCCCTCCCTGGAAATACTGCATGAAACGCATGGTGTAGTCCCCGGTAGCCTGGGCCGCCTTGAAGAGCAGCTTCAGGTCCGCCGCAAAATCGGGATCCTCCTTGTGTGTTTTGGTAAAATCGAAGATGTTCTGGATCCAGGATTGGAAAACCGCTCCGCCCTCCATAGGCAACTTGCGCCCGATCAGATCCAGGGACTGGATGTAGTTGGTCCCTTCCCAGATGGAGACGATCTTGATGTCCCGGGCGTATTGTTCCACGGGAAATTCCGCGCAGTAGCCCACCCCACCCAGGACCTGCATGGCATCCCGGGTCAGGTTATAACCGAAATCGGAGCAGTAGGCCTTGACCAGGGGGGTCAACAGTTCAACCTGGTTGTTGGCCTCCTTCTTTTTGGCCTCATCGGGGTCGGACAGGGCCACATCGATCAGGTAGTACAGCTTCCCGATCATGGCCCGCATGGCCTCGGTGCCGGCCTTGAGATTCATGAGCATGCGGCGTACGTCCTCATGCTCGATAATCCGGACCCGCTCCCCTTTGCGGTTGGTAAAAGGCGGCCCCTGGACCCTTTCTTTGGAGTACTGCAGGGCCGAATCGTAAGCGCTGGCCGCCAGGCCCAGGGACTGGATCCCGCAGCCCATGCGGGCCTCGTTCATCATCAAAAACATCTTGGCCATGCCGCTGTGGGGTTCGCCCAGCAGGATGCCCCGGCACTTGCCGTTCTCGCCGAAGCTCAAAGAGGCGGTTGAGGAACCATGGATGCCCATCTTGTGCTCGATGCCGGTACAGAAGACGTCGTTGGGTTCACCCAAAGTGCCGTCCGGATTGACCCAGATCTTGGGCACGATAAAAAGGCTGATGCCTTTGGCTCCTGGAGGGCCGCCCTCGATCCGGGCCAGGACCAGGTGAATAATATTTTCGGTCAGGTTCTGGTCCCCGCAGGTGATGAAGCGTTTGTTGCCCTCGATTTTATAAATCCGCGGATCCCCGGCCTCGGGGTCCGGGACCGCTTTGGTCCGCGCGTGGCCCGCGTCCGATCCGGCGTCGGGTTCGGTGAGGCACATGGTCCCGGCAAAGACGCCGGTGTTGAGCTTTTCCACGAACATCTCCCGGTCCAGGTCGGTCCCGTAGTGCTCGATCACCTCGGCGTTGGCCGTGGTCAGCCCCGGATAGGTCATCATGGCCATATTGGCCCCCACAAAGAACTCGCTCACCAACCCGCTCAAGGAGGCCGGCAGTCCCTGGCCGCCCATTTCCGGGTTGCCGGACATGGAGATCCAGCCGTTTTCCGCCAGGACCTTCCAGCACTGGTGAAAGGATGCGGGGGTGGTGACCAGACCCTCGTTGTAACAGCAGCCTTCCCGGTCCCCGTCCTGCATGGTAGGTCCCAGCACTTCCTTGCAGACCTTGAGCGCTTCCTGGATGATCATCTCGAAATCTTCCTGGCTGAAATCCTTGTAGCGGTCGTATTGCAGCAGGCTGCCGATGTTCAGGTGTTCAAACAATACGAACTTGGTGTCTCTTTCATTTCGATTGAAATAGTTTACTCCCATTTTCATTCTCCTTGCTTTCTTCTTTGATGACTTGGATTGGTTCGTTGTTTAACCGAACTTTCCAAAATTTGTAAGCTCCAAATTCGAAATTCGAAGCACGAAATCCGAAACAAGCACGAATGTCCAAAATCCGAATGAACAAAACTGCCGCGTTTCGAATTTTGAAATTTGGTCATTTGAATTTGTTTCGTGCTTCGAATTTCGAATTTCGAATTTTTTCTAAAACATCAACTTCCCGATAATCTCTTTCATGATCTCCTGGGTGCCGCCGCCGATGGACAGGATGCGGTTGTCCCGATAAAGCCGTTCCACCAGGTATTCCCGCATGTACCCGTAGCCCCCGTGAAGCTGGACGGCGTCGTAGGTCACTTTGTCACTGACCTGGCAGGCGAAATTTTTAGCCATGGATATTTCCTTGACCGGATTCAGCCCGGCTTCGATCTTGGCGGCCACCCGGTAGGTGAATTCCCGGCTGGCCTCCAGCAGGGTGGCCATGTCCACCAGTTTGTGCCGCGTTACCTGGAAGCCTTCCAGGGTTCGTCCGAAGGCCTCCCGCTGTTTGACGTATTTCAAGGATTCTTCCAGGGCCAATTCGGAAGTCATGTTGGCCAGCAGGGCCAACTGAAGACGCTCCATTTGAAAGTTGGCCATGATGCCGTAAAAGCCCTGCCCTTCCTCCCCCAGCAGGTTGCCCACGGGCACCAGGCAGTCCTCAAAGACCAGCTCGGCCGTGTCCGAGGCCCACCAGCCCATTTTTTTCAGAATGCCCGTTACGGCGAAACCCGGCCGGTCGGTTTCCACAGCCAGCAGGCTGACCCCATGGGGTCCCGGTCCCCCGGTGCGGACGGCACAGGTGAGGACAGCGGCCCGGGCGCCGCTGGTAATGAAAGTTTTCCGCCCGTTGACCCGATAATAGTCGCCTTCCCGGACGGCCCGGGTCTGTATGCCCCCCACGTCCGAGCCGGCATTGGGTTCCGTTATGGCCAGGGCGCAGATCTTTTCACCGGCCAGTATGGAGGGCACCAGCCGTTCTTTCAAGCCCTCGCTCCCCTGCCGGAGAATCGGAGGCAGGCCGATATCCAGGGAACCCAATCCCGCCGCCACACCTCCGGAGCCGCAGCGGGCGATTTCTTCGATGGCCGCCACTTTGACAAAGATATCCCCTGCGGTCCCCCCGTAGCGCTCCGGGTAGCCGATGCCGAGGATCCCGGCGGCCCCGGCCTGACGGTAGAGGTCCCGGGGGAATTCCCCCTGTTCCTCCCAGTCCTGGACAAAGGGCTTGATCTCCTTTTCGACGAATTTCCGGACCGTCTGGCGAACCAGGCGGTGGGTTTCGCCGAAGTATTCCTGAAGAGGCATGGTCAATGGACGCCTTATAAGGATGATGGCTCAATGGAGCGGGAGTAATGGAGTATTGGAGTGTTGATCCCTAAAAGGCATCACTCCATTACTCCATCGCTCCATTACTCCTCCCGAATGTTAAACTGGAAAAATACTGGCAAACCGCTGGGCCAGCATGATGTCGCCGGCGGCCTTGAGCTTGCCGCTCATGAAGGCCTGCATGCCGTTCAATTCTTTGTTCACCATGGCCAGCCAGGTCTCTCCAGCCATGGTCAGGGTCACACTGGGGGCGTCGTGGGCCCCTTCGTTGACCGCGCAGGCGCCGTCTTTGACGGCCACGTTCCATTGGCCGCCGTTGTCGCCGGTGATGTCAAACTGAAAAACCGCGTTCAATCCCTGAGCGGCATTGGGGTTGAAAGCCTCCGCCATTTTGGCAAATACTTCTTTTACGTCGGTGAAAGCCATGCTTTGTTCCTCCTTGTTTGTTTTTTTTTGCATCAATTTATCTATGAATAAAATTCTGTCTTTTCAAGTTCATTTCTAATAACTTACATTGATCCCAAGTCTTCTCTCCGGGGCGGGGGGATTACCACTGCTTCTCCCTCGGAAATGACCTCTCCCTTTTGGTTGATCCAGGTCAACGCCAGCCTGACCCATTTTTTGGTCTCTATTTTTTCCACTACCTGCGCCGTAGCGGTAATGGTGTCGCCGAAGTAGGTCGGCCGCTTGAAACGGGTGGTAATTTCCACCGCCACCGTCCCCAGCCCGGGCAGCCTGGTCCCCAGCACCGGGGCGATCAGGCTCTGGGCTAAAGCGCCGTGGGCGATGCGGGTCCCGAAAGGCGTTCCCCGGGCATATTCCTCATTCACGTGGAGCGGATTGAAATCGCCGCTGATCCCGGCGAACAGATAGACGTCGGACTCGGTAATCGTCTTGGAAAAGGAATCCCGGTCGCCAAGCTGCAAGGTATCATAATCCCGGCCCAGTTCAAATGGCATTCAGCGCCCCCGAAAGTTCGGTTTCCGTTTTTCCATAAAGGCCATCATCCCCTCCACGGCGTCTTCCGTAGCCGCGGCCCGGCCCAGAGCCCCGCACAGGTAGTCCAAAGCCTCGTCGAAAGGCATATCGGCCATGGTCCGGAAGGCCTCCTTGCCGATCCGCAACCCCAGGGGGCTTTTGGAAATCAGTCCCTGCAAGACCTCCCCCACTTCTTCATCCAGACGCTCCGGCGCCACGGCCCGGGTGATCAAACCGATTTGTTCCGCTTCCGGGGCCGTCACCCGCCGTCCGGTAAGGACCATTTCCATCATCTTCTTGCGGCCTACATGACGGATCAACAGGGCCCCCACCATCATGGGAAAGATCCCCACATTGACCTCCGGGGTCCAGAAGGAGACATCCTCGCGGGCAAGGGCGATATCGCAGGCCAGCATGAGCCCCAACCCACCGGCCAGGCAGGCCCCGTTTACCCGGGCCACGGTGGGCTTGCCGCAGCGGGACATCTTTTTCAACAGGGCCGCGTAATTCCGGGTTCCGGCCAGCCGGTCCCCGCCCTCGCCGGCCAGGGTCACTCCCAGGTCGGCTCCTGAGCAGAAAGCCCGGTCTCCTTTGGCCGTCAAACAGACGGCCCGGACGGTCTCGTCCCCCTCGGCCCGGTCCAGACCTTCGCCGAGGCGGGCGATCATCTCCTGGCTGATGGCGTTGCGGCGGTCTTCCCGGTTGATGGTCAGGAAGGCCGTGCGGTCCTTGACTTCGTAGAGGAGGTCGTCGCTCATGACTGTGTACCTTCGTCGATTTCGACCAGCCGGTCTCCCGGCATGACCTTGGCCTGCAGGGCCGTGTTGATTTTCCGGACCACCCCGTCCATCGGGGCCTTCAAAGTCGTTTCCATCTTCATGGCCGAGACCACCACCAGACCCTGGCCCTTGACGACCATTTCCCCTTCCCGCACCAGGAGGCGCACCACCACGGCGGGCATGGGCGGGGTCACCTCGCCCGGTTCTTCATCCAACCCGGCGCTCCCCCGGCGTCTCCGGTCCGGCCC
>JALOOY010000082.1 GCA_025454185.1 Thermodesulfobacteriota bacterium | reverse complement strand
GTCGGACCCGGCTGCAGTCCATAGCCTTGATTGGCGGAAAGAGGCGGGGGAGGCGGGACGGGGCGCTTCCCGCCTCCCCCGGCTGAAGCCGTTACTTGCTGATCACCGGCAGGTAAAGGAGGTACCCTACCAGAAAAGGCTGGCCGTTCGAAAGCCCTCCCCCCGGCAGGGGATTGAACACCGTCACTGTGGCCGTTGTCGGAGCGGCCAGATCGGCCGTCGTAAAGACGGCGGTCAAGTGATCGTTGTTGACGAAGAGGGTCTGGCGATCCGTGCCGTTCCAGCGCACCACCGCCCCGTCCGCGAAGCCCATGCCCAGGACCGTCACGGAAATCCCCGGCGTCCCGATGGCCGCCGCCGGCGGGAGGATACCGGTGATGACCGGCAACGGGTTGGTGTCCCTGACGGAGAAAAGCACCCCATTGGACAAGCCGCCCCCGGGGGCCGGATTGAAGACGGTGATGGTCGCCGTCCCCGCAGCCGCCAGGTTGGCCGTCGGGATAGCGGCCGTTAATTGCGCGCTGTTGACGAAAGTGGTGGCCAGGTCCGTCCCATTCCAGCGTACCACCGAGCCGTTCATGAAACCGAAGCCGTCCAGGGCCAGATCAAAGCCCGGGGACCCGGTCAGGATCCAGGTTGGCGTAAGCGTCAGGATAACCGGGTTGGGATTGGGCTGCAGGATGCTGAAGGTCACCCCGTTCGACAAACCGCCCCCGGGGGCCGGGTTGAACACGGTGATGGTCGCCGTCCCGGCCGTAGCCAGATTGGCGGCCGGAATCGTGGCCGTCAATTGACCGGGACCTACAAAATTGGTGGCCAGATCCGTTCCGTTCCAGCGGACCACGGCCCCGTTAACGAAGCTGCTTCCGTCCACCGTGACGACGAGCTGTCCGGATCCGGCCAGGGCCGAATTCGGCGTCAACGTGGTTACGACCGGAAGAGGATTGTTCAGGGTGAAGGCCACCCCATTGGACGTGCCGCCTCCGGGAGGGGGGTTGAACACGGTGACGGTGATTAGGCCGCCCTGGGTGATGTCGGTGGACTGCACGGTGGCTGTTAGCTGGGTACTGCTGATATTGAGTGTGGTCAGATCGGTGGCACCCCAGCGGACCCGGGCGTTTTCCATGAAATTCTGGCCGTCCACCGTCAGCATAAATCCAAGCCCCCCGGCCAGGGCCTCGGTGGGAATGATGCCGGTAATAACCGGGATCTGGTATTCGAAGGCCCCCCGGTCATAGGGTACGATCCGGGGGAAACCCCGCTGATCGGCAACGACCTGCGCCAAATCGATCCCGCTATTAATGGCCGGGCTGGTCGCGGTCAGGGCATGGGTCTGGGTCAGACCGCCGTTGTCGGCCAACGGCCCCAGTAAGGGGGCGGTATTGTTCAGGTCCGTCGGGTCCCCGAAACCGCAGGTAGAACCGCTGTCCAGGTTGCCGCCCAGGGAAGTGATCGTCCCCTGGCAGTTGCCGCCGGTGCTGCCGGCCACGATGGTGTTCTGGAGCGAGAAGGTCCCGCCCACGTCGTTGGCCAACCCCCCCCCTGTGCCGGCCAGGTTCCCCTGGAGCGTTCCGTGGGTGAGGGTGACGACGTTCACATTCCAAATGCCCCCGCCGCTGGTCCCGGCACTGTTGGCGCTGAAAGTGACATTTTCCAGTTGGGCCTCGCCACCCAGACCGGCCAGGGCGTCAAAGTAATTGTAGAGGCCGCCGCCGTTGGCGGCCGAATTGGAGACCAGGGTGCTGCCCCCCAGCGTCAGGGGAGCGGTGTTGAAAATCCCCCCGCCGTTGCCGGCGGCGCTGTTGCCGCTGAAAGTGGCGTTGCCCAGGTTCACATCGGGAGCCAGGCTCGAAGTGTAGATCCCCCCTCCGTCCTGGGCCCCGTTGTTCAGCAGGGAACCGGTTTGAAAGACCAGCAGGCCGTCGTTGTAGATCCCGCCGCCACTGCCGGTGGCCTGGTTCTGGCTGAAGGAACTGCCGCTGCTGAAAACGACGCCATTGGCGGCATTGTAGAGGCCGCCGCCGTCCGCGCCGGCCGTATGGCCGTTTATCTGGCAGTCCTGCAGGGAGAGGATGCCGTTTTCGTTGCGGATACCGCCCCCCGATTGGCCGCCGGCGTCGCCGTTGCGGATGGTCAAACCGAAGAGGTTTATCGTAACCCCGAAAACATGGAAGACCCGCTCGGCGCTGGCCGTCCCGTCTACAATAGTCAGGGACGCGCCGGCCCCGTTGATAGACAGGTCGCCCGTGATGTCCAGGTCCCCCGCCAGAGCCGTGTCATCGGCCGCCCCGCTGCGGGTCAGGTTGTAGGTACCGGCGGGCAGGATGATGGTGTTGGGCGTGAAAGGATCGAAAAGGAACAGGTCATTAGCCTGCTGGATAGCGGCCCGCAGGGTGCACAGTCCCCCGGCGGTGGCGCACATCCCGTCAGTTACGTCCGCATCCGGCTCATCGGTCGTGCTGTTCACCGTAAAGGTGGCCGCCAGGGCCGGACCGGCTTCCGGCAGGGCCAGGCTTAGGAACAGAAAAATCAACACCCCCAGCCATACCCTGGTTTTGAGGAAATCCTGTTCCTTCATTCTTCTTACCCGGTCTTTTTCTCCCCCCATGGTCTCCCTTCCTTTCTTTTACTCCTCATAAGTCCGGCCCCTGTGGATATCCCCGGTGGATCGATCCTCCCCGCTGCGGCGGCAGTCCCTAACCTCACGACGGCGGGCAAACCATTTGGCGGATCCGGGACCCCACGCTTTCAAAAGGGACCTTCCCCCACAAGGTATTTTCGTACTGGTTGGAAACGATGCCCCGGTTTCCCCTGTCGTAATAATCCGTCCGCACCATCCGCATCAGGCCGGAGGGGCAGTCCATTTCAAAGGTCCCCCGGATATATCCGAAATCCCGCGACTCCTTCCCCAACCGCTTGAGGTAATCCTCGACTCCCCGGAATTCCTGCCCCCCTTTTTCGGGGACCATTTTCAGGATCACCGCGGCCCTCCCGCTTCCCTGGGAGAATTGTTTTCCTTCCAAGTAGAAAACCGTCCCCGCCTTGTTTTTTCCGAGTTCCAGGGTTTCCACCTGGGTCTGACAGCCCATGACCAGCGCCAGCAGGAGAAACGGCCAGAACCCGGATTTCGGCCAGCGGGCCTTACGATCGGCTCGGAACGGGGGAGGCCATCCTTTCGCGGACATTCAGGGACTCTCGGGGGCCGAAAGCCGCCCGGCGTCCTGGCGATCGCGGCCCCTTCCCTTCGTCCCGGCCTCGGAAAGGAAGCCGCTCCAGCGGGCCTGCCCGCCGCCCACCGGAAAACAAGTCTGTTGAACCCGGTAATAGGCCCCGCCGAAGGCGCAGGGCGCACAGAAGGTGCGTCCGTCCCGGACCACTTCGCGCATGTCCTGGATCATCTCGCCGCAGGCTTCGCAGCGCACCCGGCGCAGGGGCTTTCCCGGCAGGTCCTGGGGCAGGACCGTTATGCGTACGTATTTCCAGGAAAATAGTTCCCGGTCCGGCATCATGCTGTAGGCCTGCCGCTGGCATTCCCGCCGGTCCTGGAGGTGCGGGAAATACCGCCCGGCCTTTTCCCGGGCTTCCTCGCGGGCCGCCACCCGGACGGCCTGCTGGGTCTCCAGGTTGACGAAGGAGGCCGCCATCTTGCCGTAGTCGAGAAAACGCAGGTTGCGGTGGCCGAGGCTGCAGCCGGTCACGGACTGCAGGGCATCGGTGGCGCAGCGGTCGATCTCCACAAAGAGGAGCAGTTTCCCCCGATCTTTTCCCTTAGGTTCCGGGAGACCCACTTTCTCCAATCCGCACAGGGCCAGGCGCACCCCCAGGACCTGACCGGGGCAAAGATGTCCGTGGAGTCTTACGGACTCCGCCAGCAGGCGCTCGAAACGCTCCCCATCGATCATCGCGGCCCTCCCGAGGACAACGCGGTCTGCGCTGCCGCGGCCGGACCTTCCGAAATCGGAAAGCGGCCGCAGCAGACCCGCAGGGTTTCGGTTTCCAGGCGGATCACTTCCCCGAGGATATGGCCCAGGTAGCTGTAGAAGGTGTTGGCGGCGCCTTCCTGCAGTCTGGCGGCAAAGCGCGGCACCCACTGGTTCAGATGGCGCTCCAGGAAATCCTTTTCGGCCAGCACATATCCGGCCAGAAGATCCGGCGCTCCAGCGGTACGGGCCTGCTCCTCCTTGAAGGCCAGAAAATGAAGAAACTCCAATTCGGCTGCCAGCCCGTCGGGCAGATCCCGGGCCCCTTCCGCCGCGGACATCTGCAGGCCGAAATGTCTGTAAAACTCGCTGACTTCCAGCATGATGCGCGTCCGTTCCCCTTCCCGGTTCAGACCCTCGTAAGGGGGACAGGGCGGCCGCGGCGCTCCCACGTCGAAGGTCCGGACATAATCCACTTCCAGTTCCGACAAGCCCCTTTCCCGGATTTCTTCCCCGATCCGGGCCAACCGTTCCTCTATCCCTTCCGTCAGTTCACACAGATGAGGCAGGGCGGCCAGGATTTCCTGCAGGGCCTCCCCAAAAGATCCATCCAACAGGGCCTGGCCCAGTTCGCTTTCCGGGTAGCGGAAACCCAACGACAGCAGTTTGAACAGGGCGCTGCGTCGTCCGGGATCCGAAGGGCCGCATTCTCCATCCTTCCAGGGGTTCATAATTCCTTTCATCTTGGTCATGTGGGTTGGCACAAGCGGCTCATTTTTCAATGAACCTGCAGGGTCTGCCAACTCCCCGCCACCATTTTGAGACCGTTCCGCTCTTCCTGAGCCCCGTCCCACTGGGCGAAGCAGATGCGGTAATTCCCACCCCGGTTCAGCGTGACCAGGTTGCCCGACTGCGCCGGCGGGTTGTAGGTGCCCTGCAGGGGCCGTTGAATGATCACGGTCCAGGAGCCGGGCAGGGCCGTGCGGCTCTGGGAATGGCTGATGGGCAGGGCCTCGGAATCGGGGCTTTTCTGGACCGTCCCGGCGCCCCCGGACACGAGGTTCTCCGGTTTGACCAGATCGGCCCGCCAGTAGAGGATGTTGACCGGCTCGCGCTGGTTGCCCATGGCGATGCTGGACGACACGGTGAAAGGGATTTCCATGGCCACAGCGTCGGCAAAAAGGGGCGTGTCCGCCACGCTGAGGTTGTTCGTGCCGTCGGCCCATTCATAGCGGAAGAAAATCTGGTTTCCGTTGTGGATGGCCCGGACCTGCAGGTAGCGCCACTGAGCCGTGGGAAGAAGCTGGGGGACACCGGTGGGACCGATTACCGAGTCCAGGGCCACTGTGGTGGCCGTCGCTTGGCTCCAGGCCGGGTCGGTCGGGTTCAAGCCGTTGCCGATGGCGGCCACGTAGACGGCATCGATGGTCACCGCCGCCCCGGCCGGACGGATCAGGGCCAGCAGGATCAGGACCGGCCCCCACCACCGGAAAAGGGGCGGCCGAATGCTTTGTTTGAAACGGGTTGTCATCGGAGTCCTCCTGTCGCTTCCAAACCGACCCTCGCCGTCCGTCAGGTTTGAATCCGGTCGTCTTCCGCATAGGCGGTCAGAATGGTTATCAGTTCCGAAGTGCCGCCGCCGGCCACCCGGGCCCGTTCCCCCTCCAAGATGCTGAAGACTTCCTGGATCCGGGCGACCCGCTGGGCGTGGGTCTGGGCGCAATGGTCGCCGAACAGGTTGGCCAGCAGATCGACGGGGATGCGCTGACCGGTGCCCCCCTGGACGGGCGGACTCAAGGGCGGGATATAGAAGGTGTTGGGTTCCGTCCCGAACTCCGGATGGAGCCGCAGGGCCACCCGCCAGACCTCCACCAGCTTGTAGACGCTGCTGGTGAGGTCCTCGGCATACCCCGTGTAGCGGATCCGGCCGACGCACTGGGTAACACAGAAATTGCCCCCCTGCCGGGCCAGGAACTGCTGGGTGGTCTCGCCCGGCTGCTGCGCTTCGACCCGGGGGTAACAGAAGATGCATTTCTGAGAAATCTTCTCCAGCGGGTTGTAGTAGATCTTCTTATAAGGACAGGCCCGGACGCAGTGCCGGTAGCCCCGGCAGCGGGTCGGGTCCACCAGGACGATTCCGTCCTCCTCCCGCTTGTACACGGCCCGGCGGGGGCAGGCGGCCACGCAGGCCGGCTGGCTGCAATGGTTGCAGATGCGCGGCAGATAGAAATAGTAGGAATTGGGATAGGTGCCCGTTCCCACGTCCTCCTCCCAGTTGCTGGCATAGTCGTTGGGGGCCGCCGGGGTCGGCGAGGGGACCAGGAGTCCCGCCCGGGCGCTGCCGCCCTCGGTCATCAATACCTGCTCAAAATTATATTCCCAGGGCGCCCCATAGTCCTGGTTGATGGAAGGCAGCCCGGAGGCCCGCAACTGGTTGCCGCAGGCGTCAAAACCGCCGCCCAGGGTCTGCCAGTTTTTCGGGTAGCCGCGGCCCGGCTGGTTCTCCACATTGTTCCAAAACATGTACATCTGACCCTGATTGCCGTCGGTCCACATACTTTTACAGGCGCTGGTGCAGGTCTGGCACCCCAGACACTTGTTCAGATCGAAAACCATACGCACCTGGCTGTTAATGGCGGCCATAGGCTATTTCTCCTCTAAGGGGCTGCTTGGCGTATCCTGTTTCCCAGGGAGCCGTTCAGCCCGTTTTAGCGCTTTCTCCTTTTAGTGCCCACACTGCCCGGCAGGGGATTGACCGGGGTCCCGACCGGTCCCCGGTAGCGGCGGACCTGGACCCGCGTATCCTTCTGATTGCCCGTGGGTCCCCAATAGTTG
>JALOOY010000081.1 GCA_025454185.1 Thermodesulfobacteriota bacterium | reverse complement strand
TCCGCTTCGTAACGGAAACCTCCCCGTTGTGATCGACAGCGCGAGCATACTGCCAGGACCCGCCCTCCGGGTCTCCTGCCCCGGCAATCAACCCCCCGGCTTCTTACTGATTGGTGAAAGGCCGACCCCGGGGATCCGTCTTGGCGGTCAACAGGCCTTCGGGGGTATAGGTGAAGGCGTACACGGACCCATCCGGATAAACCAGACCGGTGAGGTGCCGGTCCCCGTCCACGGTCAAGCGGGTGACCTGGCCGTCGGGAGCCGTGAGGGAGAGAGGACGGCCGCTCCCGTCCCGCTGGATGGTGGTCCGGTTGCCGAAACGGTCGGTAACGGACGTAAGCTGATGGGCCTGATCATAATCAAAGGTCAGCAGGGTCTTTCCGGTAGGCAGATCATAGGTGGTGCGATGGATGCCGGCGCTATCCAGGACATAGCCCTGGCCGTTTGCCTCGGCGAAAACGGTATCCCCGGTCAGGCCTTGCGCCTGAAACGCCCCGGGGAAGGCAATCCGCTTGACCTTTCCATAATCGCTGACGACTCCATAGACATTGCCGGCGCTGTCCAGGGCCACTCCGGAGGGCAAATGTACGGTGGCCTGCACGGCCGGACCGCCCTCGTCGTTATCGTTGCCCTGGTCCCCGTTGCCGGCAACGGTGCTGATGATCCCGCCCGAATCCACTTTGCGGATCCGGTTATTGAATTGATCGGCCAGGTAAAGCTGCCCGGCCCCATCCAGGGCCAGGCCCATGGGTCCGTACAGCAAGGCCTCCGCCGCCGGCCCCCCGTCGCCCCCGAAGCCCCAGGTTCCGCTGCCGGCCAGGGTGTTGATCCGCCCGGCCGCATCCACCTTCCGTATCCGGTGGTTGTCCGTATCGGCAATGTAGAGATTACCCTGCGGGTCCACCACCACCCCGCGGGGCGCGGCCATTCGGGCCTCCAGGGCCGGCCCCCCGTCGCCGCCGAAACCGCGCACGCCGCTGCCGGCCACCGTGGTGATGATCCCCCGCGGATCTATTTTACGGATCCGGTTGTTCTGGGTATCGGCGATATAGATGTTCCCGGAGGCGTCCAAAGCCAGGTCTTCCGGCCAGTTCAGGCTGGCCGCGGTGGCCGGGCCGTCGTCGCCGCTGAAGCCTTTCTGTCGGTTGCCGGCGATGATCGCCTGGCCGCCGGAAGGATCGATCTTCACGATAAAACCCCCGGCATAGGCATCCGGACAGGCCAGGTAGAGATTCCCGGCGCCATCCATGGCCAGACCGTAAGCCCTATAAATGCCGAGGGGTGTATCGAATGTACTGTAATAGGTAATCTCCCCGCCGGGCACAGCCCGCATATAGCGGTAATTATAGGGGTCTGTAAAAAAAATGGTCCCGGCCCGATCGAGGGCGATCCCTCTCAGGGCGCTGGTACCGTCGCCCACCGGTCGGGCGGCCGCCACCGTGGTGATCAGGCGCACATTGTTGCGCAGTGTCGTTCCGTCCCCCTTGTGGAGGGTACCCGGGTCGCTGGGCTGGAGGCGCTGGTGCACCGACAGGGTCCAGCCCCGGGCCAGGTCCCCCGCGCCCCGGTCGATGGTCAGGCGGCTCTCCTGCCAGGCGATGATGTTCTCCCGGGCCGCGACCCAGGTGGCCGATGTTCCGGGCTGGGCAAAGGCCTGTCCATAGATGCTCGATCCGCTGTAATACACCGTGGGGTATTCAAATCCGATGCGGATCCGGGCTTGGGCGCTGCCGGTCACTTCCCGCCCCAGGTGGTCCAGGCCGTCCCAGATAAACTCCGTCTGCTGGTTGGCCTGGGCCGGCAATACCGCCTCGAAGGTGCGGCCGGCCAGTTCCATCCGGACCAGGATCCGCAGCAGTTCGGCCGGCACGGCAGCCCCGCTGGCCGGGATGGTGATCCGGGGCTTGTACCCGGGGGTGCGGTCGGAGGCGTAGTGCAGAAAAAAGTCCGTCCCGGGCAGGGGCAGGTCTTCGTGGAAGACGCCGCCCCGGTCCTCCACATAAGAATTGATGCAGGTCAATTCCCGGTCCGGGTCGGCCCGGGTAATCACCGGCGGGCCCGCGGGGTTAGGGGCGATGGCCCCCGGCGGCGGTCCGTAGGGCCAGTTGCAGTCCCAGGGGGTGAAGTGGTTGACCTCCAACCGCCAGAAGGTGCTGTTCGGAACAAAGCGCGATCGATCGGTCAGCCCCGGGGCGGGGAAAGACCCCCCGCCGTCCTCGTAGGCGTCCACGACCCCGTCTTCGTTCGTATCCAGCAGCCGCACCACCCGGCCGTTCTCTCCCGGGACCCAGAGCCCCCGCTCCCGGTCGTAGTAGCCCACCGGCACGATCTCCCCTACGTCGAAGCCCAGGAAGTTATCCACCCAAACCGTCACCGGTTTGTCGAAGTACACCTGGGCAGCCCCATCCACGGCCAGTTCGGCGCAATAGGTGAAGGCCGAGTTCGGGGGCAATCTAGCCGGCATGGCCTCGGGCCCGGGGTATTCCGTAGCCCGCACGGTGAAGGACTCCAGGGGTTGCTCCAGCCCCTGATCATCCCTGACCACGGCCCGGTTGTCCCCGCTGAACACCAGGGTCAGAGACCTTTCCCCCCGTTCATCGCTGACCATCGTGCCGGTATGGGTGCTGAACGTGGTGGGATTGCCGTCGAAGTGCAGGGTCGTGGCCGTGAGGTCCTGGGGGATCAAAACCACGTTTTCTATGGCGTCAACGGTATTCCAACCTGCCGCCACCTGCCGCTGGGCTTCGAGAAATCCAGCCTTGCGCAAACGGATGACGAAGGTTTCGCCGCCGTCTGCCGGCAGGGAGAAGCGGCCGTCGCTGTCGCTTTGGGCCGTGCCGTATTCCGGCCGGCCGAGGATCGTCACTTCTACTCCCGCCAGCCCGTTGCCCGAGCCCTCTTTTACCAGTCCCGTAATCAGGGAAAAACGCCAAGGATCGTAGGCCGGGAGTTCCGCATCGGCCGGAACCAGGTCTTCGTACTTTTTCCCGAAAGACCCGTCCGGCAGCAGGGCCACGGCTGAAACCAGGAAATCAATCGCCGCCGAACTCCCGCCTCCCGGCCCGGGGTTGACCACGCGAATCGGAAACAACCCCGGGGTTTGAAGCAACGTCTCGGGAATCAAGGCCGTCAGCCGGCCCCCGTCGACATAAGCCGTTTCAAGCGGGTGGTGATCGAACCAGACCTGCGAGGTCCTGACCAATCCGCTGCCGGTCAATTCCAGGGTAAAACCCGGGCCCCCGGCCGAGGCGGCCTGCGGAGACAGGCGGAAAAGGAGCGGTTCGGGATTATGTATGGAAAAAAGTATGGTATTGGACTGCCCTCCCCCGGGGCCGGGGTTTGAAACCGCCACGGTCCGCAGGGCGGCCGTTTCCAGATCGGCGGCCGTCAGGGCCACCTGTATCCGTTCGGCATTCACCAGGCTGCCGGGCCGGGCCAGCCCATCCCAGAGCAGGGAGGTGTCGTCCTGGAAGCCGCTGCCGAATACCTCCAGGGTCAGACCCGCATGCCCGGCCGGCACCGCCACCGGGTCCAGGCCGGTCAGCGCCGGGACGGGGTTTTTTACCAGAAGACCGAGGCTGTTGGACCTTCCGCCTTCCGGGGCCGGGTTGACCACCGACAGGGAAAGCAGGCCGGCTCGGGCTATGGCCTCCGGCGGCAGCGGCAGATGGAGATGGTGGTGGTCCTGGAACAGGCCGGGCAGCGGCTGGTCTCCCAGGAACAGTTCCGAGTGGAGCAAAAACCCCCGGCCGATTACGGCCACGGACGGATTCGCCCCACCCCGCAGGACTTCGGCAGGTGTCAGCGCCGACAGTTCCGGCCGGGGGTTGGGGAGTTGCATCTCCATCAACCCCTTTTCGACCCGGCGGCTCGCCCCGGGCCCCCAGTAGTACCCCCACAGGGTGTTTCGCAAGGGGTCCACGGCCACGGCCCGGATCTCGCCGATATCCGTTCGGGAAAAACGGCGCAGGGTCCGGGTCTCGAGGTCCACCAGGACCAGGCCGCCCTGGCCGGAAACTATCCCCCGTTGCGTAGCCTCATTGACCTCCAGACCGAAATATTTATTTCCGCGAAGCCGGCTGTTTTTGGCCACGACCTTCTTATACGGCGCCGGTCCTTCCGGCAGCAGGGACGGTGGGAGGGCCTGGTTGATATCGAAGAGATAGAGCTTGTCTCCGCTCAACAGCAGGGCCAGGTCTTTCTCCCCGGCCACGGCCACCCCGGTCACTCCGCCGGCCAGGTCCGTTTCCGCCAGGATGGTCCCGGTCTCCAGGTCCAGGACCACGACCCGGTCCGTGTCTCCTCCTCCGAGAGTTTCGCCTACGGTTACTACGGCCCGGCCGGAATCCGGATCCAGGGCCAGGGCCCGAGGGCCGAAGGGCAACGGAACTTCATTAATTTTTTCCAGTGTCGCTCGCGAAAAAATGAGAAGCTTTCGTTCTTTTTCAGCGCTGACGATAAGCCGGTCGGTTTCCGAGTTTAGGGCCAGGTCCTGCGGGGTCTCCGTCAGCATGATGCTGTTTTGGATCAGGCCTTCCGGGTTTATGGTCCAAAGCAGCCCGCCTGTTCCGAAACGGGATTCACTCCCGGCGATCACGTAAGCCAGCCCATTCCCGGGGTCCACGGCCAGCCCCACGGGAGGACGTCCCAGATCGATCTTCTTCCGGACCTGGTAGTTCTCCAGATCGAAGACATAAAGGGCCCCGGCCAAATGTGAGAGGCCGTAGGCGATCCGGCTGCCGGGCGCCAGGGCTATCTGATCGATCACCCGGTCCGTAGGAATCCGGCCCAAAACGGCGAGTTCCTCCGCGCTCTGGGCCTGCAGCGTTCCGGATGCGGCCCAGAACAGTATCCAGACCAGGACGATGCATGGAGACAGATAATCCCTGAAGAAATCCGCTCCAGACCAACGGGCTTCCCCGCCACACCTTCCTGTTCCTAAAAACATACCCCGCTCTCTTTACCTGCCGGGCCTATCCGGCGGCAGGTTTAAGGGGAAAAAATCTCGCTGGAACTGCGAGGCACAAAAAAAGGCAGAGCCCTCCGGCTCTGCCTTTCGAAACATCAACCTGACAATTCCGATGCCCAGGATGGATCCCAGAACACCAATTCAGAAATTCGCTTGATTAACGAGGCGCCTTAAACTTCTTGCGCGTAAGCTCCCGCGGATCCCGCGGGGGCCTTTGATCATGCGGCACTCGCACCTTTACGGTGCTTACCCGTGATTCGTTACCGGCGCCGTCGCTGCACTGAACGCCGATCGTATAAATCCGCCCCTCCTCCTTGGCCTTCCCCGACCTTTCCGCGCGGATATGGGCAATCAATCTCCCGGGGAAGAACTCCCAATCCGGCGCCGTGTCTCCGTCGCCCAGACCGTTGACGGGTTCATTACTCGTAACGGAGACGATCCCGCATTTAGGCGTATCACAATTATCGAAGGCGACCACCGTCAATCGGACGGGCACCATTTTGTGATTCGGGGGCCAAAGCGTCGCCGGGGAGGCGGTCACGCGGCTAATCGTGGGCGGCGTATTGTCTACCACGGTCACCTCGGCCGTGCAGGTGTCTGATGCCCCATGGCTATCGGTTATCGTCAGGGTCACCGTGGTAACCCCTAAAGGATAGGGGCCTGCCGGTGTCTGACTGAGCGTGATCGGATTTCCGTCCGGATCATAGGAGCCGTCATCCACCGTGGCTCCGGCCGTGCACGAAGAGCCGGCCGAAACGGTGATATCCTTACACCGGGCCACCGGCGGGGTGTTCAGAACCTTACATTTCCCTTCGCTGCGGGCCTTATATATTTCACCGATTTCCATGGGGCCGAGGGCGCGGCGGAAGATTTCCACCTCGTCTATCCTTCCGTTCAGCGGACCCTGGCCCAATAAAACCGCAGCGCCAATCCAATGGCTGATTGTACTGGGAGCAGGGCCTATGTAATCAGGATTTGTACCAACCTGCTCACCATCCACATAAAGGATTAGGCCATCCGGACCCCAGGTGCCGGCCAGATGATACCATCGATCCAATTCCGGCGGGATAGGCCCATAGGCCAATTCCCAATGGCAGGCTCCCCCGGCACAGATGCGAAAACCAAAGGTGAAACCTGCATCGAGAGGACCATTACTCGCCCATATCTGAATAGGATAAATAGGGATACGATCAGGATCGTAACCCACCGCTGAAAAAATCTGGGCGGGTTTATCGCCCAGGGACTTCAATTGGACCCACAGGTCTATGGTCCCCTCCGGCCAGTTGTTTATCACGGCGGGCGTGGTCAGGTAATCGTCGACCCCGTCAAGGGTCAAAGCCTGATCCACCATGTCGAAGACAAATAAAGGGGTTCCATAAAGTGTGCCGTTTTTATCGCCTACGATATCCTTCGCGTCCCCATCCAGAGGCCACCAGGCGACCAAATCTGACGGCGGTTCAATACAGGCACAATTAGCGGAGTTGACCGGAGGCAGGATAAAACAGATGGCTGTCATCAAGCCAATCCAGAATAGTTTTCCCATTTCTTTTCTCCTTGTCGATGGTTCAAAAAATGGCCACTGGAAATTCTTGAAATTATCCTGTAACTAGTGCTGCAATATCTTTGCCTGCTCTATGAATATAAAAATTATCCTGTAATCTTAATGTATTAAACAAGCTGTTCGAATCCGGATCAGGTACGGAAATGATATCTCGTAACGGCATAACCTTCTTACCTCTGAATATTCCTAACTCGACGCTTCTTCATCGTCAGCATGCACACTATTATGATAGATCTCCAGCAGG
>JALOOY010000080.1 GCA_025454185.1 Thermodesulfobacteriota bacterium | reverse complement strand
CGCCAGCCCCGGCCCCCGATAGCTCCCGGAGGACGTCCGGTTGGCCTTGTCGTACGAGGCCTTGAAAATCAGGGGCTGGTTCAGACGCCGGGTAATCTCCACCAGTTCCCGGGCAATGGCCACGGTGGTGGATTCGTCCTCGATAACGCAGGGTCCGGCGATCAAAACCAGGGGCTGGTCTGCACCGACGGTTATATCCCCGATCGCAACCGACCTCAAAGACGTTCCGCTGCCTGCGAATCCCGGGACTGCTCCAGCGCGGCCCGGATGAATTCACGGAAAAGTGGATGGGGGTTCATGGGACGGGATTTGAATTCCGGATGGAACTGGCAGCCCAAGAACCAGGGATGGTCCGGCAGCTCGACGATTTCCGCCAGGACCCCGTCCGGCGAAAGGCCGCTGAACACCAGCCCTTTTTGTT
Source organism: Thermodesulfobacteriota bacterium (assembly GCA_025454185.1). Lineage (GTDB taxonomy): Bacteria > Desulfobacterota > RBG-13-43-22 > RBG-13-43-22 > RBG-13-43-22 > JACRCK01. Next base: position 6,355 of record JALOOY010000080.1, on the reverse strand, counting down.
CCAGGGGCCGCTTGAATTCCAGGTTCAACTCATAGCGATGCCGATGCCGTTCGAATATTTCCTCCTGCCCGTAAGCCTGGAAGGCCCGGCTGCCCGGCTGCAGGCGGCAGGGGTAGGCCCCCAGACGCATGGTACCGCCTTTTTCGGAGCCTTCGTCCCGGCGGCGCAGCACGCCGTCCTTGTAATCGAACCATTCCCGCATGAGGTAGACCACCGGATAAGGGGTTTCCGGAAAAAATTCGGTACTGTGGGCCTTGGTCAGGCCGGCCAGATTCCGGGCGAACTCGACCACGGCTAACTGCATACCCAGGCAGATGCCGAAATAGGGAACCCGGTTCTCCCGGGCGAATTGAATGGCCCGAATTTTTCCCTCCACGCCCCGGGACCCGAAGCCGCCCGGCACGAGGATCCCGTCTACCTTATCCAACAGCCCTCGGGGATCCTGTTCTTCCAGTTCCTCGGAATCGAAAAAATCCAGGATTACGCGGCAATCGTTGTGTATCCCTCCGTGATAGAGGGCTTCGTTCAGGCTCTTGTAGGACTCCTTCAAGTCGATGTACTTTCCCACGATGCCGATGTGGACCGGAACGGTCAGCGCCGCAATGCGTTGGTTCAGGGCCTGCCAGGCTTCCAGGCGGGGGGCCCGGGTCCAGATATTCAGCTTTTCCACGATCCGGTCGTCCAGCCCCTCCTGGTGGAAAACCAGGGGCACCTCGTAGATGCTCTCCACGTCTTTCGCCGTAATGACCGATTCCTTTTCCACGTTGCAGAACAGGGCGATCTTGGCCTTCATTTCCGGAGGCAGGAGCTGTTCGGTGCGGCAGAGCAGGATGTCGGGCTGGATGCCGATGCTGCGCAGTTCCTTGACGCTGTGCTGGGTGGGCTTGGTCTTTACCTCCCCGGAGGTCTTAATGTAGGGCACCAGGGTCAAATGAATATAGAGTACATTCTCCTTGCCCACATCGGATTTGAACTGGCGGATGGCCTCCAGGAAAGGCAGGCTTTCAATATCCCCCACCGTACCGCCGATTTCGATGATGGAAACGTCCACGGCGTCGGCGGCCGCCAGGATAGCCTGTTTGATCTCGTCGGTAATATGGGGGATGACCTGGACCGTCCCCCCCAGATAATCGCCCCGCCTTTCCTTGGTGATGACGGAAAAATAAATGCGCCCGGTGGTGCAGTTATTGGCCTGGGTGAGTTTGACCGAGGTATAGCGTTCATAGTGGCCCAGGTCCAGGTCGGTCTCGGCGCCGTCGTCGGTTACGAACACCTCCCCATGCTGAAAGGGGTTCATGGTGCCGGGATCCACATTGATGTAAGGGTCCAGCTTTTGAAAGGTGATCTTCAAGCCCCGGGCCTCCAGCAGGGCCCCGATGGACGCGGAGGCCAAGCCCTTTCCCAGCGAAGACAGGACCCCCCCGGTTACAAATATGAATTTGGTTTTCGTCATAGCCGATCCTCGGTTGGTTTGGAACAAAGACTATACCCAAATCCCCCAAAAGTCAACCACGCCTGCGGCGTGGCCTGCGGCGTGGCTGGCAGGCCCCGACCTAACCCCGAATGCGAATCTTCCCGGGGCAGGCCTCGAAACACACGGGCAGGCGCCCCACCAATTCTCCGTCCATATCGATGAGCACTTCGGCTTCGGATTCCAGCAGCACCTTGCCGGCCTGGAAGGTTTGTACCTTGGGATGGCCGGCCAGCGTGCCCCGGTACAGACGGGGGATATTGGTCAGGACCTCCCCTCTACGCACGTCGCCGACCACGATGATCTCCAGGAGGCCGTCATCGACCCGGGCGGTAGGCGCCACCCACATGCCGCCGCCGAAATACTGCCCGTTGGCGATAACGATGGAGCTGGCCCGGACCTCGAAGGGCGGTTGACCATCCAGGGCAACCCGGATGGGCTTATTGGGGTAACAGGCCAGGGTGGCCAGCAGGCCGATCAAAAAGCTGATCCGTCCCCCTAGCCGCTTGCTGTGGCTATTGACGTATCGGACCACCTCCCCCCCGAAGCCGATGTCCGCCACATTGATGAAATACCGGCGGCAGGGGCCACCGGCCAGGCCGGTAAACTCGGCCCGGCAGACATCTACCGGCCGGGGATGCCCAGCGGCGGCCTGTTGAGCTGCCCGGGACAGCGAATGGGAAAGGCCCAGGGAGCGGACCAGGTCCGCGCCGGTCCCGGAGGGCAGCAGGGCCAGGACCGTTTCCTGCCGGACCGGACCGCCAAGCAGGCCATTGATCACCTCGTTGACCGTTCCGTCCCCCCCGTGGATCCCGATGGTCTCCACCCCCTGTTCCGCTGCCCGGCAGGCCAGTTCCCCGGCCTGTTGCGGGGCCGTGGTAAGGTCGGCCTCAAAAGGGGGGAGCAGGCGGCGCAGGAGGACCGCGGTCCTTCCCCAGCGGCGCCCGGTCCGCCCATTGGCACTGGCGGGATTGACGATAATCCGCCAAGGGCCTTTTCCTGGCTCTCCGTGGGAGGTCATACCTCTCCCCTACCCGGGAATTGCAATGCTTGTCAACAAAAAAGGCCTCTTTTCCCTTGCCTGTCGGTTAGGCTCTGCGGTAAAAAGAAAGTATGAAGAAATTCCGGATGACGGTAGGTTATTTCATAGTGCTCGGCTTGTTGCTGCCTTCGGCTCCGGTTTTCGGGGCCGACTGGAAATTATGCTCGGAAAACGAGTTCTTATCCCTTTACTTCGACGCCGCCCGGCTGACACGGGCGGACAATGATACGGTCAAGGTTTGGGTCCGATACATCCCGAAAGGAAAGAAGGGTCGGGAGTTTTGGGCCCAGATCCGGCAATTGGACCAGGTCCCCCTGAAACAGTTCCGGCACTACGGATCCAGCGTCATTCTTTACGAACTCCATTGTTATGACAAAGTCTATCGGCTGATTTCGGGCATCGATTACGATCGGGACAACCGCATGGTAGCGGAAATGCCCCTCTCTTCCTGGAAGCCCGTTTACCCGGACTCTCTGATCGAATCGCTCCTCCCGGTCCTTTGCCGTTAAGGTTATTCCATTTCCACCACCTTGTCCCGACTCTTCTCCCCCCGGACAATTCGAAGGCGACTTTTCCTGACACCCAGATGACCGGCCAGGACCTCGATCAGGGCCTTGTTGGCCTGACCCTCCACGGGCGGGTCCGTGAGGAACACCTTCAACCGGCCTTCCTCTTCCAGCACTTTGTTCTGTTTGGCCCGGGGGACTACCCGCACGGCATAGCGCATGGCACCATTTTCCCTCTTGACTTTTTATAAAGATCCATTACATTCTGGACAACCAAATAATATTCGCATGAAGCGAGAAAGGAGCCGGTCATGAAGATTCGCAAAGTGGTGAAGGTCTCCAAAGGACTTTGCAAGTGTAAGAAAACCTGTTAGAAGCTTGTTACTGATGAACCTCAGCGGCCGATGGTTTGCACTGTCGGCCTTTTTTTTATCAGGCTGGCCCCCTATGATTTCCCATGTCTAAGACCGAATTTCAAGAATATATCTGCCGCCCTTTTTGCGATTTCTATAAACCGGGAGTCAAAGAGGAGCTCCTCTGCCGGGGCGCCCTGCTGCTGGAAAGACTGGTCCGGCAGGGGCGGTTGAACCCGCAGGAATTCCATAGCCTCCTCCAGGACATTCCTCTTCCCCCCGTCACGGCCGCGACGCTGGAGGCTGTTGTTTGCGCCGCCTGCCCCTTCCAGGCCGAGGATTGCGACTTTCGCGCCCCCCACCCCCCCGAAGACGCCAGACCCTGCGGGGGATTGCTCCTGCTGGGGGGGCTGCTGCGCAGCGGCTGGATAGCCCTGAAGGACCTGGAGGAGGCAAAAGACTGACCCATGGCCGCCAACTTATGGGAACAATCCTTTTTGGCCCTCGGGCCCCAGGTGTTTCTAAAACGCCTGGAAGGGCCTTTTCTCTACCATGTGGGTCGAGACGAACTCTATGAAATCGACGACCGGGCCCTCTTATTCCTGTCCCGCTGCGATGGCACCCAGCGGGGGGCCGAGCTGACCGATGATCAAGATTTCGTTTCCTTTTGCCTAAAGGAAGGGCTGCTGGAAACCTGGGACAGTCCCCGACCGCGGCCGATGGCCATCGGCGCAGCGCCGCTTCCCTCCCTGCGCTACCTGGAACTGCAACTGCTCCATCAGTGCAACCTGCGCTGCCGTCACTGCTATCTGGGACCGCCCCGGCCGGAACGGCTGGCTTTGACCGACGCCTTGAAGATCACCAGGGAATTTTCCGAGCGGGGCGGCCTCCGGCTGCTGATTTCGGGAGGAGAACCTCTCCTGTATCCCGAACTTCCTGATTTCGTATCCGCAACCCGGGACTGGGGCCTGCGCCGTATCCTGCTTACCAACGGCACGCTGCTGACTCCTCGCCACGTTTCCAGCCTGCCGGTCGAAGAGGTCCAGATCAGCCTGGACGGCTGGCGTAAAGGACATGAACAGCTTCGCGGTCCCGGGACCTTCGACCGGACCCTCCGGGGTATTCGCGCCGTGCGGGAGGCCGGTCTGCCCCTGTCGATCGCCACCGTGGTCCATCGTGGAAATATCCAGGAATTCGAGCAGATGGCCCGATTTGTGGAAGAGGTCGAGGCCGTGGAATGGGGGGTGGATCTCCCCTGTGCGGCCGGTTCCTGGGAGCAGAACCGGGACCGGATGGTCTCGCCCGCCGAGGCCGTGCCCTTCCTGCGTTTCTCCTTCGGCGGGGGTTATCACGGTTCCGCCGAGGGTTATGCCTGCGGCCGGCACCTGCTGACGGTCCTGCCCGACGGACGGGCCGTGAAATGCGGCTTTTACGAAAAAGAGCCGCTGGGAGACGCCCGGCAGGGACTGATCGACTGCTGGCTGCGGCTCAAGCACAACACCCTGGAAGAACTGGAATGCCGCCGCTGCCCGGCCTTGGAGGAATGCGCCGGCGGCTGCCGCTTCCGGGCCGGACACCCCCTGGGGAAGGACCCGCTCATGTGTATCCTTTACGGCCAAACCCAGGGACCAGAATGTCATTGATTTAGTTCGAAAATACCGTTCGGCCTTTGGCGCTTGGGCTAAAAACGAAACCCTCCTGTCTCGCGAATGCCTGCTGGCGCTCCTATTGACACCCAGCACCCCGTGATTATATTTCTTTTAAAATAGCATTTAATCCAAAACACCCGCCCAGCATATGGGGCAATGAGCCGGGGATTTTGTCACCCGGCTTTTTTTATGGAGGAACGCATGCCTGATCAAAACGCAGCCACGGCCTCGAAAACCGATCTCATGGGCGCCAACTGGCCGCCGGACGCCTTTTCCCGAATGGACGAGAGCGATGACACCCTTTTCTACGCCCGCGACCGTTTCGTGGACCACCTGGATACGCAGGCTTTGGCCACAGTCGAAAAAATCATCGGCCACCTGATCACCGAAGAAAACCCGGTCGTACTGGATCTCATGGCCGGCTGGGACTCGCACCTGCCCGACGCCTTGAGGCCCGGACGAATGGTGGGATTGGGGTTGAATGAAAATGAGTTGAACAAAAATCGGACGCTGACCGAACGGGTCCTGCATGATTTGAATGAAAATCCCTATCTGCCTTTTCCCGAAGACGCCTTCGACGCGGTCTTGAACACGGTTTCGGTGGATTACCTGACCAAACCGCTTGCGGTTTTTCAGGAAGTCAGGAGGGTCTTGAAGCCCGGAGGGGTCTTCGTCGTTGTCTTTTCCAATCGCCTGTTCCCTCAGAAAGCCGTCAAGCTCTGGCGGGACAGCTCCGAAGAGGAACGGATCCTGCTGGTGCAGGATTTCTTCCGGGCCGCCGGAGGATTTGAGCCGACCGCCGTGTTTGCTTCCCGGGGGAAACCCCGGCCGGCGGATGACAAATACAGCCATTTGGGGATCCCCAGTGATCCTATTTACGCGGTCTACGCCGATAAAGAAGGCGGCGACCCGACCCGAAAAAGGAGGACCATCACCATGAATACGGAACGCAAAAAAATGAGCCCGGAAGAACTCAAGGAGTTCGAAAAAAGCATCAAACACACCCTCTGCTGCCCATATTGCGGCGAAAAAATGCTGAAATGGGCCGTCCCGGACAATCCCTTTTCCCAGACCTGGGACAACGAATTCATGTACATCTGCTTTAACGACGCCTGCTCCTACTAGGTCCGTGGCTGGGATCATATGTCCCGGGAGATGCAAAAACCCGTCTCCTACCGGCTGATGTACAACCCGGAGCGGGACTACTGCCTGCCCATCCCGGTGCCGACCCCCTTTTGCCCTGCGGGAAGGGATCATGGAGTAGCAAAAAAATCAGACCGATCGGTCGGATCCGACCGATCGGTCCGATTTTCCCCGTCTGCCCCTACTTCCCT
>JALOOY010000079.1 GCA_025454185.1 Thermodesulfobacteriota bacterium | reverse complement strand
GGCCCGTTCCAGGTCGTTGCCGGCGCCGGTGGTCAACTGCCCCAGGACCAGTTCTTCGGCCGCCCGGCCTCCCAGAAAAATGATGATGTTGTTCACCAGATAATCTTTGGGATAGGTATGTTTCTCGTCGAGGGGCAACTGCTGGGTCAGGCCCAAGGCCCGGCCCCGGGGAATGATGGTCACCTTGTGGATGGGGTCCGTGCCCGGCAGCAGTTTGGCCACCAGCGTATGGCCGGCCTCGTGAAAGGCCGTGTTACGCTTCTCCTCCTCGCTGATGATCATGCTGCGCCGTTCGGTCCCCATCATGACCTTGTCCTTGGCCGTTTCGAAATCGGTCATGTCCACTTTTTCCTTGTTCAGCCGGGCGGCCATGAGGGCCGCTTCGTTGACCAGGTTTTCCAGATCGGCCCCGGAAAAACCGGGGGTGCCCCGGGCCAGGATGGAAAGGTTCACCCCCTCGGACAAGGGGCTTTTCCGGGTGTGGACCTTGAGGATTTCCTCCCGTCCTTTGACATCGGGGACCGGGACGACCACCTGGCGGTCGAAACGGCCGGAACGAAGCAGGGCCGGGTCGAGCACGTCCGGCCGATTGGTGGCCGAGATCAGGATGACCCCCTCGCTGGATTCGAAGCCGTCCATCTCCACCAGCAGGGCGTTCAGGGTCTGTTCCCGCTCGTCATGGCCGCCGCCCAGACCCGCTCCCCGGTGCCGGCCCACGGCATCGATTTCGTCGATGAAGATGATGCAGGGGGCGTTGCGTTTTCCCTGAATGAAGAGATCCCGGACCCGGGAGGCCCCCACGCCCACGAACATCTCCACGAAGTCGGAACCGCTGATACTGAAAAAAGGCACCCCGGCCTCCCCGGCAATGGCCTTGGCCAGGAGGGTCTTTCCGGTTCCGGGCGAACCCATGAGCAGGACCCCTTTGGGAATGCGTCCCCCCAGGCGGGTGAACTTTTTGGGGTCCTTCAGGAAATCGATGATCTCCCGCAGTTCTTCCTTGGCCTCCTCGATGCCGGCCACATCGCTGAAGGTGACCTTGGGACCCTGATCCGACTGCAGGCGGGCCCGGCTCTTGCCGAAGGCCATGGCCTTGCCGCCGCCGGCCTGCATCTGGCGCATGAAAAAAATCCAGACGCCGATCAATAGCAGCATGGGAAACCAGGAGATGAGGATGGTCATGTACCAGGGCGATTCATCGAGGGGTTTGGCGGTGATGCGCACCCCTTTTTCGCGCAGGGTCTTGATCAGATCCGTATCCCGGGGAGCGAAGGTCTTGAATTTTTTCCCGCCCACCAGAAAGCCCTGGATATCGTCACCCTGGATGGTGACGCTCAGGACCTCCCCCTTGTCCACCGAGGCCATAAAATCCGTATAACTCACGGGTTCTTTGGTGGTTTGGGGTTTATTGAACAGGTTGAACAGGGCAATCATGACCAGGCTGATCACCAGCCAGAGGGCCAGATTTTTATAAAAAGGGGTCAACTGCCTTCTCCTTACATGCTATTTTACCAAATTGAATATATTATCATCCTTACTGGCTGATTTCAATTCCTTATTTCCCCTTCCCGGTATTCCAGGTGCAGGGCCGCAATCGAATCCGCGCCTGCGGCGAAGGGCTGGGCCAGCCCCACACCGGCCACCCAGACCAGGTCTTCCCCGGACCAGAGCAGGGGAATCAGGGGACGCCGGTCCCGGGGGACTTTACGGTCCATCAAGAACCGGGCCACTTTTTTGGTACCCGCCATTCCCAGAGGCTGAAACCGGTCTCCCGCCTCCGGACTGCGCACCCGCAGCGGCCAACGGATCTTGTCCCAGGCCACCAGTGCTTCCTGCTCGTTCCTGACCCCCTTTTTCGGGATGTCCTCCAGCCGGACCTTCTTGAGGATCAGGGTGCCCCCGGTTTCCCGGATCAGGACCTCTCCCGGTCCGTTTATCCGGTAAGAAAAAGACCGGGGCTGCGGCTGCGCGGGAATACGAGGGCGGATCAGGAAGCGGTCTTTCTCCCAAAGGGCCACCCTGTTTCCAGGCAGATCGAAGGTCCCGGCTGGCGAAGGGCCGGCGGCCAGACGCAGCAGGGTCAGGATGTGCCGGGAACCCAGACCGGCCAGGCCCCCGGGAGTGCGCCGCAGGACCGTCTGGATCATTCGGGAACCGATCGCCTGAGGAAACCCGGCCAGGCGTCTCCGGGAGAGCACCGGAATTTCGTCTCCCCCGGAGGCGGCCAGGGCCCAGGCCTCCCGCGTTTTCTCCTGCAAAAAATCTTCATCGGCCCGCAGCAGTTCGGCCAGACGATTCAACTGGACCGGCATGTTGGGAGAATATTGCTGCAAGGCAGGCAGCAAATGGTGCCGGACCCGGGCCCGGAGAAAACGCAGGTCCCGGTTGGAGGCATCCTCCAGCCAGGGTATGCCCCGACGGCCCAGGTAGGCCCTGATTTCCTCCCGGTATATCCCCAGCAGGGGCCGCACGAAAGGACCCCGCTGCCGGGGGATCCCGGCCAGTCCGCCCAGGCCGGCGCCCCGGATCAAACCGATCAACACCTCTTCGGCCTGATCGTTGGCCGTGTGAGCCAGGGCCACCGACCGGGCCTGCTGCCGCTGCCGCTGCGCCTCCAGAGCCCGGTAGCGGCACTCCCGGGCCGCCTCCTGGAGGGAGCATTTTCGGGCCTGCTGCCACTCCCTTACGGATAATCGCTCCGCAGAGAAGGTACAGTCCCAGCGCTCGGCCCATTGCCGGACGAAAAGCTCCTCCTGGTCGGCGGCGGCCCGCAGCCCGTGGTGGCAATACAGGACGGTCAATTCCAGGTCCAGGCGAGACCGCAGGGAACACAAAACAGCCAGCAGGGCCATGGAGTCCGGCCCGCCCGAAACCCCGACCAGGATGCGGCTGCCGGGATGAATGAGTTCGTCTTGTTCGCTGAACTTTTGGACCCGGATTTCCAGGGGATCCAACCCCTGCCGGTCTTTCTTGAGCGCTTTCATGATTTAGTGGTCCATTTCGTATTTATAACCACGTATTCCGGTCATCCTGGCGGGGCCTGACGAGGTGCCGCTGGCTCACCCATAGTGGTCATGCCCTTCATTCTTAATACGTTGCCCAAATTGTGGATTCCAGTACTTAGGACTACCGGCTTGCGGTCCCGTAATCAAGTTAAAAATGCTTGACAATTCCTGCCGCCCCTCTACAATTTTTTAGAATGTTGTCTGTATTACCCTGTAGGGGCGAAAAATCTTTCGCCCCTACGAATTTCGAATTGGGAAAGGGAAAAAGGAGCGTGAAAATCGTAGCAGTATCCATCAGCGATCAGAAAGGGGTCCCCAAGAAAAACATCCCGGAGGGGCGATTGATCGCGGACTTCGGGGTGGAGGGCGACGCCCACGGGGGTCCCTGGCACCGCCAGGTCAGTCTGCTGGCCCGGGAAAGCATCCAAAAAATGCAGGACCTGGGGTTGAAAGTACGTCCCGGGTCCTTTGCCGAGAACCTGACCACCGAGGGCCTCGACCTGCCGGGGTTGCCCATCGGGACCCGCCTGCGCCTGGGAGAAGAAGCCCTGGTGGAGGTAACCCAGATCGGCAAGGAGTGCCATGACCGCTGCGCCATCTACCGCCTGGCCGGTGACTGCGTCATGCCCCGGGAAGGCATCTTCGCCCGCATCCTGCGGGGGGGGCCGGTGAAGCCGGGGGATGCCATCACCATTATGGATGGGACCAAGGAAGACTAAATTCGATGTTCGATGTTGGACGTTCGATGTTCGATGTTCGTCTTTATTTTCGACCCAATTCCGTCAAATAAAACATGCCTCCCGTCCACCAACTCACCGGGAAGGACTGCCGCTACTACCAGCGGCGGCGCTGCATCCGGCCCCGGGCCGCCCACCCGCCGGAGGCCGAGCACTGCCTCGTGATTATCGAAAGAAAGAAGATCGGCCATTGGGCCCTGGACCGTCTGAAACGGCTGGAGCGCTTTAACCTGCCCCGGCAGGGACCGGACAGGACCATCGCCGAAAAATACATCGTGGACCGCAATTTATGGGAAATGACCAAAATTCAGTGCAAAAATTTCATTGAATCCGGGACCAACTTTCCCCCCTGCCTCCACCAGGTGGGCGTTTTGTGCGCCCTTAAAATGCCGGTCTGTCCGGGTCGCTGCCCGGAATACGAGCTGCACCCGCAGGCCCCGCGGCGGAGAGTGCCCAACCCTTGAAAAACCCAAGTGGAGGGATGGCCCTGGTTCGGAGAAAAAATATGATAATCAATCTTGATGGTCTCGCAAAAAGTCCCAAACGCCGTCATTGCGAGGAGTGAAGCGACGAAGCAATCCCCTGGAATCAGATAGTTACGCCGGGGGATTGCTTCGACCCGCCACAGGCGGGTCTCGCAATGACAACTTTTTGCGAGTTCATCAATTCTATTTCTAAAACAAATGCCGTCAACAAATTATCGCAATCCCGTACCCACGGTGGACATCATCATCGAACTCGATTCCGGAGGCATTGTTCTGATCGAACGGAAAAACCCGCCGCCGGGCTGGGCCCTGCCGGGCGGCTTTGTAGATTACGGGGAAAGTCTGGAAGAGGCGGCCCGGCGGGAAGCCCGGGAGGAGACCTCCCTGGAGGTGGACCTGGTGCGGCAGTTCCACACCTACTCCCGCCCGGATCGGGATCCCCGGCGCCATACCATCAGCACCGTGTTCATAGCCCGGGCCGCCGGCCGGCCCCGGGCCGCCGACGACGCCGCGGCCCTGGGCGTTTTTTCCCGGGAAGACCTGCCCTCCCCGCTGGCCTTCGACCATGGTCAAATATTAGACGATTATTTCAATCAGAAATATTGAAAGGGCTGGAGTAACGGCTTAAAAACAATACCGATGGTCATGCAAAAAGTCCGGAAGGGAGTCATTGCGAGGAGGGAAGCGACGAAGCAATCCCCGGGAATCAACTGGTTAGCCCGGGGGATTGCTTCGCTCCGCTCGCAATGACGACTTTTTCCGAAATCATCAATACACCAATACTCCACCACTCCATTACTCCATTACTCCTTATTTTTTTCTAACAGGATATAGGCACATGAATCCAGAAAATATCGAAGTTATCCACCAGGGTGAGCCCAACGGCAACGGCTGGATCATCCGTCTCCGCCTGCCCTCGGGCCGGGAGATCTTCGGTTTGGCCACGGAAAATTTTTACGGCGGCGACTGGGACCTGGGACCGACCTGGAATTACGTGGTCCGGGGAGAGGGGCTGACCCTGATCGATACGGGACGGTTCGGCATGGGCGGCCGGCTGCTGGCCCTGCTGGAACAGGCCGGGATCGCGGCCCGGGACCTGACGGCCATCACCCTGACCCACGGCCACGAGGACCACGACGGCGGCCTGGTGGAACTGGCTCGGGAGAGCCGCGCTCCGGTCTGGGTCCATCCCCTGTACGATCGCCTGCGCCGTTCCTACCCGGAACAGGCCCCCCAGGGCCGGGCGCATTTTTCCGCCTCCTGCTGGCATTGCTTCATGCCCGAGAGTTTTACTCAGGTTCAATGCCGGGATTATCACCGGCAGCGGGATGGTCTGGAAACGAATCTGTTGACCGGCTCCACCTTTCCTCCGGACCCGGGAATCCGCCTCCATCACCTGCCCGGCCACTGTCCGGACGCCCTGGCCTTTCAAGTCGGTGACGAGGCCCTGCTCGTTGGAGATACCCTGTTGCCGGAAATAACTCCCCATCCCTCGCAAGAGGCCTTTCTTCAGGGAACCCGTCCGATCCTCGCCCCGGCCCTGCAGGAATCGCAGTCGGTTTACGGCCTGCGGGCCTATCTGCATTCCCTGAAAAAGCTGCAAGCCCTGGCCCGGCAATTTCCCAACCTGATCGTCCTGCCGGCCCACCGGCTCTATTACAACGAGCAATGGGGGATCATCGACCCGGAGGTCCGCAGCCAAGAGATCAGCGAACACCACCGGCAGCGCGGCCGTTCCATCCGGAACGCGCTGCGGGACGGCCCCCTGGACGACGAGGCCATCGCCCGGGTCTTGTTCGAACCCCAGTTGTTGAAGGGTTTAGGGATGCGCATGGCGGTCAACGAGGTGCGCAGCCACCTGGAACTGCTGGCTCATTGCGGGGATGTGGGCCGGTTGGACGACGGGAAAACGGCGTCGACCGGCCGTAGCAATTATGAAGAATATTTTCAGCGGCTGGAAGCGGACTAAGTGCTAAGGCTTAATTTCGCAATTATAACCGCGTATTCTGGTCATCCTGGCGAAGGCTGCCCTGGCGGATTTTAGCCCAGGGGCCAGGATCTATGAAGAAAGAGTTCCGTACTCCCTGGATGCTGGTATCCACCAGCATGACGACGTTCGGTGGGCGGTCATCCTGGCGCAGGCCAGGATCCAGGGGGGAAAGCGATGGGACTCTCCCGGATGCCGGCCCTTCGACAAAGCTCATGGCACCGGTATGACGAGGTGCTGCCGGGCTTCACCCGGAGTGGTCAAGACTTTTATTTTTGTTTCAGGGTATATGTTGCCCAAATTATAGAACCCTGCACTAAGCCTATCTGTGGACCCCGGCTTGTCCCGCTGTAATAGCGGGACCGGGGTGACGATTCTTTTTCCTGGATGGGGCGTTTTACATAGCTGGTTTCAGGTGATCATATGACCTATACCGCCTGAACCGCTCCACTTCCTTCTTCAGCCAGTCCGGCCAGAAGTCCTCGGCAATGGGGTAGCTGGCATCCAGGGCCTGGAAAGAGCCCGGGCCGGCGACTTTTTCGATTTTCTCCTTTACGTTGTAGCGGACCTCATCCACCCCGATCA
>JALOOY010000078.1 GCA_025454185.1 Thermodesulfobacteriota bacterium | reverse complement strand
CGGAGCGAAGCAATCCCCCGGGATAACTATCTGAATCCTGGGGATTGCTTCGTCGCTTCACTCCTCGCAATGACGCCCTTTCGGACTTTTTGCGAGTTCATCAATAATTAATTGTTAATGGAGGGGACCAGAATCGGGTTGAGGCCTTTAGACCAGCAACCAGCAACCAGCAACCAGCAATGCCAGAAACCCATCCCATCCGCCTCCTGGTAGCGGACGACGAAAAGAATCAGCGTGAGCTCCTGGAGGGGTTTCTGAGGAAAAAGGGGTATGACGTCCACGCCGCCGGGGGCGGCGAGGCGGCCCTGGCCTGGCTGAAGGAGAACGGCTGCGAGGTCATTCTCACCGACCACAAGATGCCCGGCATGGACGGCACCACACTGCTCAAGGCCGTCAAGGCCCTGAATCCCGAGATCGCGGTGGTGCTCATGACGGCCTACGGCACGGTGGAAAAGGCTGTGGAGGCCATGAAGCTCGGGGCCTACGACTACCTGACCAAACCCATCGACCTGGACGAACTGCTGATCCTGCTGGGACGGATCGAGGAAAGCCTGCTGTTGACCCGCGAGGTGCGACAGCTTCGTCAGGAGCTCAAGGAGAAATTCAGCTTCGAGGGTGTGATCACCCAAAGCCCCCGCATGGCCGAAGTCCTCTCCCTGGTGGCCCGGGTGGCGCCCAGCCAATCCACGGTGCTGATCCGGGGCGAGAGCGGCACCGGCAAGGGGCTCCTGGCCCGGGTCATTCACTATCACAGCGGCAGGTCGGCGGGCCCGTTCCTGACCTTGAATTGCGCGGCCATTCCCGAGAACCTGCTGGAAAGCGAACTCTTCGGCCATGAAAAGGGGGCCTTTACCGGGGCTTCGGCCCTGCACCTGGGCAAGTTCGAACAGGCTCACGGCGGGACCCTGTTTCTGGACGAAATCGGCGACCTCTCGCCGGCCCTGCAATCCAAGGTCCTGCGGGTCGTCCAGGACCGGGCTTTCGAGCGGGTGGGGGGCAGCAAGACCATCACGGTGGATGTGCGGCTCATTTCCGCCACCCATCAGGACCTGGAACAGCGCATTCGCGAGCAGCGCTTCCGGGAGGACCTTTATTATCGGCTGAACGTGGTCTCGTTGTTCCTCCCGCCGCTGCGGGACCGCAAGGAAGACATCCCCATCCTGCTGGATCATTTCCTTAAAAAATTTGGAAAAGCGAACGGCAAAGAAGACCTGGAGATTTCCCGGGAGGCCCGGGACCTGCTCCTGCGCTATAATTACCCGGGCAACATCCGGGAGTTGGAAAACCTGGTGGAAAGGGCCGTGGTCCTCTGCCGGGGCCGCCTGATTACCACCCAGGAAGTCCCTTTTCATCTCAAGGACGGGGTGGGGGAGGGGGGCGCCCCGCTGCCGCCCGCGGATCTGCCCCTGACCGACCAGTTGGACGCCCTGGAAAAAACCCTCATTCAACAGGCCCTGGAAGCGGCCGAAGGGGTCCAGACCCGAGCCGCGGAGAAATTGGGGATCAGCGAAAGGGTGCTGCGCTACAAGCTGAAAAAATACAAATTATAAGCCAAGGAAAGGAAGGACGTTCCATGATATCCGTGATTGCCAAGCTGCCCATCAAGGAAGAAAAAATGAACGAGGCCCTGGAGGCCTTCCAGCGGATGATTCCCGAAGTGGCCAAAGAGGAGGGGACTCTTTTTTATTCACTGAATGTGGCAAAAGCCGAACCGCATACCCTGGTGGTAATGGAGCGCTATAAGGACAAAGAGGCCTTGGCCGTTCATTCGGCCACGCCCCATTTCCAGGCCCTCATGGCCCGGGCTCCGGAACTTTTCTCCGGACAGCCTGAAATCATCGTGATGAAGGAGTTGGCAGCCGTCTGAAAAAGGAGCAATTATGGCCCCTCAGAAATGGAAAATGATACAGATTTATCAGTGCCCCTGCGGGTACGAATATGATCCTGAAAAAGGGGATCCCCAGGCGGGTTGGGGCCCGGGAACACATTTCGACACACTACCGGAAGCCGGCACCTGCCCCAACTGCCAGCGGGCCAGGGTCCATTTCCGGGAAAAGAAATACTCCGTGCCCCTGACCGAGTAACGGCCGGGGTCCGGTCCGAAGGGTCATGTTTCGGACCGGACCCCGGTTGATTTTTATTGCCGTTTAACGGCCTTTTTTCTCGATCAACTCCGGTTTGAGGCCGGGTATGGGCATGGAGGGGAAAAGCTTCTCTGCTGTATTGTTGCCTTCCCTGCTTTCGGCGATGATATTGCCGTCGTCCGCTGTGACACGGAAGCCCACGGCTTTGTAGCCGTATCCTTCACACCAACTGATCATCGTATTCACGTTCGGTTCGACCGTAAAGGATTGGCCCGGGTTTAACGTAAGGTTGTGCGAGGCATAGAGATGCCAGCCCACACCGGGGCCGGGCTTGCACTCCAACTTCGTGGAAAAACCCGCTGCCGGGGCCTGGCCGATATTGGTAACCGCATAACGGGGCATTACCCTGTAGCAGGTAAGCCCCGGGGCGTCGGTGGCATTGGATTTCTCCGTCACAAGGCTGAGATCCACTACGAGATCGGGTTTTCCCACAGTGTGGGGTGGGGGGGTTGGACCGGGGGCCTTCTGGGCGGGAGAGGATGAAGCGGCTGGAGGTAGCGGCGGGGCGGCCGGAAGGGAAGATACGAATAGGCAAACAATAATTACGCTGGTAAAGACCGCTTTCATTGAACGGGCCATGATACTGTTTCTCCTTTCTGGGGCAAATAAATTATTAGTCGGTTCAAATGGGAAATTGGTTCAAGAGACATCCGGGAAAATAGAATCTCTAAAGTTGTCTATGGGGGAATGGATAACGGTTGACAAAATAATCGTTTCCTTGGGTTTCGTCAAAACCTGAATTCATTAATGGCAGCCTTCAAAATTTAAAAGCCCCTCCCAAGGCGCTTGCCCCGGCCCATTTCCCTCTCCGGCAACTGATGATGACCGCCCCCTCCTGATCGGTCCGCAGAACGCGGATGCCCTTTTCCCGGTAGCGTTCCAGCACTGCGGGATGCGGTACCGGAAAACGATTCGAGGCGCGGGCTGAAAAGACGGCCCAGCGAGGGGCCACCGCTTCGAGGAAAGCCGGGTGGCTGGAAGTGCGGCTTCCATGGTGGGGGGCCTGGAGGAAAGGGCTCTTGAGCAGCGCCCCCCCTGCGATCAACTCCCCTTCCGCTTCGGCCTCGATGTCCGCGGGCAGCAGCAGTGCCCGGTCCCGGTAATCGACTTTCAAAACCAGGGACCGGTTATTCTGGCCCCCCCAGGTCAGGGCTTCTTCTTCCCGTTGCTCCCGGGCGGGCGGGTGCAGGCAGGAAACCCGGGCCTCTCCATATTCCCGGAACCAGCCCGCACGGGGTTGGCTGACCGCTATCTTTTTTTCCCGCACGAGGGCCTCCAGACGACCGAAGCTTTCCGAAGCGGTGCGGTCTCCGTTCCGCCAGAGTTCCCCCACCCTGAATTTCTCCAGGATGAAGGGCAGCCCGTTCAGGTGGTCGGGGTGGGGATGGGTCAGGATGACCGTTTCCAGGGCGGTGATCTTCCGCTGCCGGAGGAAGGGGGCGACCACCCGTTCCCCCAAGTCGAAGGACGTGTTGGGAGAGCCCCCCCCGTCGATGAGAATATTGGACCCACTGGGAAATTCCACCACCGTGGCGCTGCCGTGCCCCACATCCAGAAAGGTGACGGTGAAGGGCCGCAGCCCCAGGGCGGTTTGGACCTGGGGGAAGAAGAAAGACCCGGCCAGGGCGGCCAGGGTTGCTCCCAGGGCCCAGGGGGCCTGCCGAACACGCGGCCAGTTAAAGAGGATGAG
Source organism: Thermodesulfobacteriota bacterium (assembly GCA_025454185.1). GTDB lineage: Bacteria > Desulfobacterota > RBG-13-43-22 > RBG-13-43-22 > RBG-13-43-22 > JACRCK01. Next base: position 3,057 of record JALOOY010000078.1, on the reverse strand, counting down.
CAGGGTCAAAAAATAAAAGACGATTTCCGGCCAGCCCGGGCGCGACAGGTTGATCCAGGCCCCGGGCAGTTCGGCAAAGAAGCGGGTGATTTCCCAGGTCCACTGCAGCAGCAGGGCAGTGAGTTTGAATAGCAGCGCCGCCGCCCCGGGGGCCAGGGGATGGAAGATCAGGGCCAGCAATCCGGCGGGTACCGCCAGGATCCCGGTCAAAGGGACCAGGATCAGATTGCCGACCAAACCGCTGAACGATACCTGGTAAAACCACCAGGCCACGGCCGGCAATGTGGCCAGTTGGGTCACTAAAGACACCCCGAAAGCGGTCCAGAGGTAGCGGGCGGCCTTGCGGATCCACGTCAAACCCTCCTGATCAAAATCCGCCAGCGGCCGCCACAGCCGGGGCAGCAGGTAGGCGATGGCCCAGACGGAGAGGAACGACAACTGGAAAGAGGGTTTGAAGACGGACTGGGGGGAAAAAAGCAGCAACAGGAGGGCGGCCAGGGCCAGGTTGTTTAAGAGATCGGAGTAGCGTCGCAGCAGCAGGGCCGCAAAGACCAGAGAGACCATCAACAGGGCCCGGGCCACCGACGGGCTCAGTCCGGCCAGCAGGGCATAGCCCAGCACCGGGACAAAGGCCCCGACGTAGGCCCAAAAGCGGACATTCACGGCCAGGAGGATCCTTTCGGAAAGGCTCAAAAGGAAGCGGATCAGGTAATAGGCCAGACCGCCGATCAGGGCCAGGTTCAGTCCGGAGAAGGCCAGCAGGTGGGAGACACCGGCCCGCCCGAAGGTTTCCCGGATCTCCGGGGGGATCCGGCTTTGGTCCCCGGTCAGCAGGGCCTGTCCCAGGCTGCTGAGCGGCGCCGGGATGTGGGCCTCGATCAGGCCGTTGATGCGCGCCCGTACAGGGCCGGGTGAAAAACGCCCCAGGAACGTTTCGTTGCTTCCCCCGGCCAGGAGCTGTGCGGGCTGGTCCAGGAAGGCGGCCACCCGCACACCCTGGCGGGCCATGACTTTTTGAAAATCGTAACCCCCGGGATTATGGTAGCCCTCGATGGGGTGCAGGCGAGCCACAAACCGCAGGGGATCGCCGGCGTTCCATTCCGGCAGAAGCCCGTTGATGGTGAGCAGTACCAGGCCTTGAACCGGCTGCTCGCCCGCGGCGGTTTGCCGGGCGTTCAGGCGCACGATGAAACGGGTACGGTCCCTGGAGAAGGACGGCTCCTGATCGATTATTCCCGAGAGGTGCTGGAGGGAATGATTCAGCAGGTCCGGTGGGACCGGAGAACTGTTCCAGCGCGGGGAGAAATAAGAGGTTTGCCCGACGCCGATGAGGAGGAACAGGGCCAGGCCCCCATAGAAAACCGCGCCGGATTTGCGGATGTAAAACAGGAGCAGTAATAGAAAGGCCGCGATTAAGACATGGGGGACAAAGGGGACCACGCCGGGGGGCAGATGGTCCCCCAGGAACAGTCCGGTCAGGAGGGCCGGAACCAGCGGGACGGCCGGGCGGGTCATGCTTCAGAAATACTGAAGAAGAATAATGATGTCAATAGAAGAAGCCCTTAATAAAACAGATATTGTATGATGTTTTAATACGAGAATATCCCTTTTCCTTACAGCCGGCGGCCTGGGTGCCGCCGCCACTGGGAGGATCCCCGGCTTAGCAGAGCGGGCTCCTATACCCGCGATTTTTTCTGCTTCGCAGGTGGTCGCCTTGAGTCTTAGGATAATGATTTAAATTGTCATGACAATTAAAATATGTTATTTTAATTGTCATGTATCCTCGAATCTTACAAATACCCCCGAAAATAAGTTGCTTTTTATGGGGGCCCCGGCAAACCGGTAAAAGTACCCTGCTGAGGGACCGGTTTCCTGCTTCTCCCCGTTATGACCTCCTGCGTTCCGATGAGTTTCGCCGTCTGTTGGCCAGACCTTCCTTGATCAGGGAGGAATGCCAGGCTCTTAAAAAGAAAGGCGAACTAATAAATAAACCGGTCATCATCGATGAAGTCCAAAAGGTTCCCGATCTCCTGGACGAGGTTCACTGGTTGATGGAGAATCAGGGGATCCGTTTCATCCTTTGCGGATCGAGCGCCCGCAAGTTGAAAAGAGGAAAAGGAAACCTCCTGGGCGGGAGGGCGGTCCGCTTGGAACTTCATCCGCTGGTCTATCCGGAGATACCGGAATTCTCTCTATCGGCCGCCCTTAACGACGGGCTTTTACCCCCCCTTTACGGGGACGAAATGGTCCGCTCCCGGCTCGAAGCCTATGTGGGGGACTATTTGAAAGAGGAAATCATGGCCGAGGCGGTTACCCGGAATATCCCCGGTTTCAGCCGGTTCCTGGAGACGGCGGCCTTTTCCAACGGGGAAATAGTCCAGTGCAGCACCATGGCCCGGGATTGCGGGGTCAGTGCGCCCACGGTAAAGGCCTATTACCAGATTCTGGAAGACACCCTGATCGGCAACTGGATTCCGGTTTATCGGAAGCGCCCCAAAAGAAGGGTCATACTGGCCCCCAAATTCTATTTTTTCGATGTGGGGGTAGTGGGCTTCCTGACCCGGCGCGGCCGGGTGGAAGAGGGCTCCGAGCTATTCGGCCGAGCACTGGAACATTTTCTGTACATGGAATTGGCCGCCCACCGACGCTACTCCGGATTGCTCTATCCGATTTCCTACTGGCGGACGGCCTCCGGGCTGGAGGTGGACTTCATTTTGGGCGACCATGAGGTGGCCCTGGAGGTGAAGGGAACCCCTATGGCCCAAAGCCACCACTGGAGAGGACTGATGGCTTTTGGGGAAGAATATAAAACCAAACGCCGACTACTGGTAACCTGTGATCCCCGCCCGCGGTCGCTTTCCGGGGGGATGGAAGTCCTGCCCTGGAAGGTTTTTCTGGAGGAATTATGGGGTGGGAAGGTAATGCGTTGATTTCGGGCGTGTCAGGGAACCCATTCCAGCAAAGCCGATAAAGAGGCCAAGGCCCACGACCAAAAGACCCGGAATGCGGCTTCCACCATGGGATACGGGCGGGCGTTCGCGCAGTTCGTGGAGGAGC
>JALOOY010000550.1 GCA_025454185.1 Thermodesulfobacteriota bacterium | reverse complement strand
TACCTGGTACCAGAGGTTGGGGATTCTTCGGTCTTGCAGATAGGAACTGACCAGGGTCGTCTTCCCGCTGCCTGCCGGCCCGGAGACCCAGATGGCCGGCCCGTCCTGAAAGCGGTCCAGTTGCCGGAACAAGCGCTCCCGGGGCAAGGCTTTGGGCAGGACAGGCCGGCTGTAACTGCCGGAGGTGGTTTTTGTTCGGGCCATCCGGATTTTCTCCCCTAACAAAAAAGCCCCGTTTTGAATCTGCAAACGGGGCTTCTATCAGACCGGCTTCCTCCTGGTTGAGGTTGAACGCGGACATCTAAACTGAAAAGGTAATACCTGATTATTTATCGGATTTCTTTCTTTAAATCAAAGTATTTTTATAGATATCATAATTTTTTTCTTATAAAGGAAGTGTTCTTTTCTTACCCACCGCCTAATCGCTCCTTTCCCTTCGGCAGGCGGGACGCCTGCCCCGGTACAAAAAATTAGTCTCGGGGGTGATCAGGGGTCCTCTTCCCCACCGGAGTAACGGATCCCGCTATTGAAAACGACAAAAAAAGGGAGGGTTCGTTGGAACCCTCCCTTCAGGCTATCGTCTAAACAGCCCTGGCCGGCTTATTTGCGCCCTTTCTTCTTCCCCATCTTGGCCTTGGGCGCCGGTTTGGGTGATTCGGTTTTTTCAGTCACCGGCGCTTTTTCGGGTTGCTCCGGTTCGACTTTGGCCCGGACCACAGCCGCTCTTTCGCCGGCCGTCCTTCCTAACCTGGCCTTGCGGCCCGGCCAGTAATAGACCAGGGGAGCCGCTACAAAAATAGAGGAGTAGGACCCCACCACCACCCCGATGAGCAGGGCCAGGGCAAAATCGTTGATCACGACGCCACCCAGGAAAAAAAGGGCCAGCAACACCAGGAAGACCGTAAAGCCGGTGATGACGGAGCGGGCCAGCACCTCGTTGACGCTGATATTGATGATCTCCCCGAAATTCTTGCGTCCCAGGCGGTTCATGGTCTCCCGGATCCGGTCGAAAATGACCACCGTGTCGGTCAGGGAGTAGCCGGCCAGGGTGAGCAGGGCGGTAACGATCAGCAGGGTGATCTCCTTGTCCAGCAGGTAGAAAATCCCCAGCACGGCCAGCACATCGTGAAAGGTGGCGATGGCCGCGGCCACCCCGAAGCGCAACTCGAAGCGCCAGGCCAGGTACAGGATGATCCCCGCCAGCGAAATGGTGATGGCGATGAGCGCTGCCCTCTTCAGGGCCGAACTGACCGAAGCTCCGATCTCAGCCTTGCTCTCCATGACGAATTTCAACTCGGGGAAATCCTCCTGCAGGGCCTTCCCTACGGCGTCCGCTTCCTTACCCACGGTCTGCTCGGACTTCTTGGCCCGCACGATGAGGATATTTTCCTGGGTCACCTGCTGCAGGTCCAGGTCCTTGAAGCCCCGCTGGGCCAGGGAGCTGCGTATCTTCTCCAGCCCGAAGGGCTGCTGGGCCTTGAACTGGACCATGGTCCCGCCGGAGAATTCGACGCCGAGGTTGCCCGCTCCCCGGTAGATCTGGACAAAGGCGATGAGTCCCAGCAGGACCAGGATTCCCGACAGAATGAAGGCCGGCTTCCGGAAGCCGAAAAAATCGATATTGGTGGGCTTGACGAATTCCACGAAACGGAAGGCCTTGAGGCGGCGTTTCATGCTCAGCCAGTCATAGACCACCTTGGTACAGAACAGGGCGGTGAAGAGATTGAAGATGACGCCGATGCTCAAAGTGACGGCAAAACCCTTGATGGGTCCCGACCCGAAAAGAAACAGGGCGAAAGCCGTAATCAGGGTGGTCACGTGGGAGTCGATGATGGTCCAGAAGGCCTTGGCGTAATGATCCCGGCGATGCCCGGCAGGGTCAAGGTGGCCCGGAAGAGGCTCATGGCGGCCATCATGAACAATACGTTCAGCAGCAGAGCCAGGTTGGCCACCACCCCGGAAAAGCGATAATAGAAAACCATGAAGAGAACGACCAGGGCCGTGCCCACCAGGCCGGAAACCAGTCCTTTGTTGATGGAGTCGAGCCCGAGGGAGGGGCCTACGGTCACATTCTGGACGATCTGCACCGGCGCCGGCAGGGCGCCGGCCCGCAGCACGATGGCCAGGTCGGCGGCTTCGTCCGGGGTGAAAGCCCCGGTGATCTGGGCCTGGCCGCCGGAGATCCGCTCCTGAATGACCGGGGCTGACTGCACCACCCCGTCCAGGATGATGGCCAGTTGCCGGCCCACGTTGTCCTTGGTGATCTGGTCGAAGGTCCGGGTGCCATGGGCGTTCAGCGATACGCTCACGTAGGGTTCGTTGAAGTTGCCGCCGAACTGGACACTGGCCGTCTTGATGGCGGCGCCGGTCATGAGGGTCTTGCTGAACAACAGCATGGGTTTCTTGGACACCCGGCCGGTTTCCTTATCCACGTCCTTACGGATATATACTTCCCGTTCCGGGGGCAACTTGTCGGCCAGGGCCTGATTCAGGTCGGCGGGGTTATACCCGCTCTTGAGC
>JALOOY010000001.1 GCA_025454185.1 Thermodesulfobacteriota bacterium | reverse complement strand
GAGGCGTCTGCAAGAAACTGGGGTATACGGCCCGGATCGAAATCGCACCTGTCAATTTCGGCGACGTAGCGTTGCCGCCGGGGTCGGGGTAGGGGGCTGTTCAGCGGGACCTCTTCCACTTCCAGCAGTGCCGTTCCCGGGAAAAACCTGCCGGCGCATTTCGCCCGTATATCGGCAGCCTCGATCGCTCCCAGGCATTGGATATCCACCCACTCCCCGGCCCCGGCCAAACCCAGCGGCAGGGCCGGTCCGAAAGAAACCCGGGGTTGGGGGTGAAACCCCTGGGAAAAAAACAAAGGGATTCCGGCCCGGCGGAAGGCCCGGAGCAGCGCCTCTTTCCATTCCAGGTGGCCCAGAAAGCGGGCCGGTCCCTCCTTGGAAAGGCGCAGACGAAATTTTTTCAGGGGGCGGCCTTCCGTGGCGGCCGAAGGCGCTGGCGGCCGGGGCGGCGGATCGAAGCGGGGGTGGATCCGGGGGGCCACACCCCGATTCGGGCAGAGCCCGCAGTGCCGGCACTCTCCGTGACGGCAGTCGGCGGTCAGTTCCCCGCGGGAGCCCCGCCGGTATTCCTCCAGCAGGTAGGCCCGGTCCACACCGGTAGCGATAAAATCCCAGGGCAGGGGTTTATCCGGGTCCTGCTCCCTGAAGAGGGCCTCGGCGGTATGGCCGGTTTCCTCCAGGGCCTGCTCCCAGGCCGGTCCATTGAAATATTCCCCCCAGGCATCCAGGTAGGCGCCCAGCTCGAAGGCGCGCTCGATAAGTCGTCCGGTCCGGTAGTCGCCCCGGGATAGAAGGCCTTCCAAAAAACTCAGGCGCGGGTCGTTCCATTTGATCTGGATCGTTTTGCTGCGCAGCCCCTTCTGCAGGAAAGCGATCCGTTCCCGGCTTTCCTCCGGGGACAACTGGGCCGCCCACTGCAGCGGGGTATGGGGCTTGGGCACGAAGGTCGAAAGCCCCACGTTGATCTGCACCCGGGAAGAGACCTCCCGGCTGACCCGCTGAATCTTTTTAACCAGGTCGATCAATCCCAGAAGGTCCTCGCGGGTTTCACTGGGCAGGCCGATCATGAAGTAGAGTTTAAGCACCTGCCAGCCGCTCTGAAAGACCAGGCGCGCCGTTTCCAGGATTTCCTCCTCCCGGATATTCTTGTTGATCAGGTCCCGCAGCCGCTGGGTGCCGGCCTCCGGCGCCAGGGTAAATCCGGTTTTCCGGACCCGCAGGATTTGATCGATCATCTCCTGGCTGAGGGTGTCCACCCGCAGGGAGGGCAATGATAGGGCCACGCGATTTTCGGACCAGCGCTCCATCAGGGCCGGGAGGAGTTGCCCCAGGCAGGTATAGTCGCCGCTGCTCAAGGAAAGAAGAGTGGCCTCGTCGTAGCCGGTTTCCTGGAGTCCCTCCTCCAGGAGCTCCCAGACCTTTTGGGGCGAACGTTCCCGGACCGGGCGGTAGATAAAGCCGGCCTGGCAGAAGCGGCAACCCCGGGTGCAGCCCCGTGCAATTTCCACGCTCAACCGATCGTGGATGACCCGGTGAAAGGGCAGGGGCGCAAGGGCCGGATAGTCCGTTTCGTCCAGATCGGCCAGCAGGCGTTTTTTGATGGCCACGTGGGGCCGGAGGGCTGGATCCGGACGGTGAACGGCGGGCACGTAAACCCCCTCGATAGCCGCCAGGGTCTGCAACAGATCTCTCCGGCTGCGGCCCTCCTCCTGGCCACGGAGCCCGGCCTCGGCCAGCTCCCCGATGACCTCCTCGCCGTCGCCGATCACCAGGGCGTCAAAAAAATCGGCCAAGGGTTCGGGATTGAAGACACAGGGGCCGCCGGCCAGCACGAGGGGGTGGCCTTCGTCCCGGTCCCGGGAACGGATGGGCACGCCCCCCATCTGCAGCATGGCCGGTACGGTGGTGTAGCCCAATTCATAGGGCAGGCTGAAGCCGATCAGATCGTAGGCGGCCAGCGGCGTCCCGGATTCCAGGGAGCCCAGGGGCAGGCCCTTTTCTCTGAGCAGGCGGGCCAGGTCCGGCGCCGGGGCAAAGAAACGCTCGGCCCACACCTCCGGCCGGGCGTTCAGCAGATGGTAGAGGATTTTCAGGCCCAGGTAGGACATGCCCACTTCATAAAGATCCGGGAAGGCCAGGGCATGGTCATAATTATTTGGCGATAAATACCATAATCGGACCGATCGGACGGATCGGACGGATCGGTCCGATCCTACTTCATCAGCCCTTCCAGATCCTTTTCCGTTTTTTTCAACAGGGCCTTGATTTCCCGGATCTTGGCTTTTTTCAACCCGGTAATCCCTTTCAGATTCTCTTTCACCCCGTGGAATTTTGCTTCCAGGGCGGCGAAGAGGGCCAGGACCTCCTCGGTCTCCGGCGTGAGTTCAGCGGGCCGCGTCGCCGGCGGCGCCAGGGGCAGGGCTTCCAGCCAATGGGGCACCTGGACCCGAAAGGGAAAAACTTTTTGGATCGCTTCGGCGAAGGCCAGGCTGGTGGACTCCTCGCCGTGGATCACCAGGACCTGGAGCCCCGGGTTTTTGAAATGGCCCAGCCAGTTCAGCAGTTCCTGCTGGTCGGCATGGGCGGAAAAACCGCCGATGGTATGGATCCGGGCCCGTACCGCCACCTCTTCCCGAAAGATGCGGACTTTTTTCGCCCCGTTGACCAGGGAGCGGCCCAGAGTGCCCTGGGCCTGAAAGCCGATGATGACGACCTGGGCCCCGGGCCGCCAGAGGTTGTGCTTGAGGTGATGCTTGATGCGCCCGGCATTGCACATGCCGCTGGCGGCGATGATGATGGCCGGCCCTTCGTGACGGTTGATGGCCATGGATTCTTCCGGGGTCCGGGTATATTCCAAGCGGGGCAGATCGAAGGGCTCCTTCCCTTCGGTCAGGAGCCGGGCCGTGGGGACGTTGAAATAATCGGGATGCTTTTCGAAGATTTCCGTGGCGGCGATGGCCAGGGGGCTGTCCAGAAAGACCGGGATGGAGGGCATCTGCCCCGCCTCTATGAATTCCCGGAGGGTAAAGAGGATCTCCTGGGTGCGGGCCACCGCGAAGGCCGGAATCAGGACCTTTTCCCCGTATTTGATGCCCTCGTGAATGGCGGCCAGGAGCTCGGCCCGGCTGTCGGCCATGGATTTATGGAGACGATCCCCGTAAGTGGATTCGATGAAGAGGTAGTCGGCCTCTTCCACCATTTCCTTCTCGCTGACGATCAGGGCGTTCTGCCGGCCCAGGTCGCCGGAAAAGACCACCTTGCCTTCCCGACCCTGTTCCTGAAAAAAAATCTCGAGGAAGGAGGCCCCCAGGATATGGCCGGCGTCGCGAAAACGACAGCGCATATCGGGGCTGAGGGGGATATCTTGGTTGCGCTCCACCGGTTCGAAATACTTGAAACAGGCCTCGGCGTCCTCCAGGGTATAGAGGGGTTCCACCGGCTTTTGACCGGAACGGACGTTTTTCCGGGACTGCCATTCGGCGTCCATTTCCTGGATGTGGGCGCTGTCCCGGAGCATGATCTGGCAGAGTTCGAAGGTGGCCCGGGTGCAGAGGATCTTGCCCCGGAAGCCGTCTTTGACGATGCGGGGAATCAACCCGCAGTGATCGATATGGGCATGGGTCAGCAGGATATACTGGAGGCGGGACGGCCGGTAGCGGCTCAGAGAAACGTTCCTTTTCTCTATCTCCCGGCTGCCCTGAAAGAGCCCGCAATCCACCAGGAAGCGAAGGCGTTCGTTTTCGACCAGAAAACAGGAGCCGGTTACAGTACGGGTAGCGCCCAAACAGGTGACTTGCATCGGTGGCGATCCTTTCCCGGACCTGCGCATTCTCTTGACAGGTCCCGGTAAATCATATAAGCAGATTCGAAAGATTACAATGAAAAAGTCCCCGGGCGGCCCGGATAGGCCCGCTGCCGGGACAAGGAAGAAAAAAGTATGCTGGAAACCAAAAACGATCGGCAATATGTCATCGATGAACTGACGATACGCGACTCCTGGCGCATGTTCCGCATCCTGGCGGAATTCGTGGACGGCTTTGAGGCCCTGGCCAACATCCACCCGGCCGTGTCCATCTTCGGTTCGGCCCGCTCCAAGCCCGGAGACCGGTATTACGAGCAGACGGTGGAGATCGCCCGCCTGCTGGTGCAGCACGGCTTCAACGTCATTTCCGGGGGCGGCCCGGGGATCATGGAGGCGGCCAACAAGGGGGCGGCCGAGGCCGGCGGGAAATCGGTGGGTTTGAATATCGAGCTGCCCTACGAGCAGAAACCCAATCCCTACGCCAACGTGCGCCTCAGCTTCCGCTATTTTTTCATCCGCAAGGTCATGTTCATAAAATATGCCGTGGCCTACGTGATCATGCCCGGCGGGTTCGGGACCTTGGATGAATTTTCCGAGGCCATCACCCTGATTCAAACCAAGCGCATCAAGCCCTTTCCGGTAATCCTGGTGGACCGCAACTACTGGAAAGGGCTCCTGGACTGGCTCCGGAAAACGGCCTGTCCGGAGTGCATGATCGATGCCGACGACATGAATATCATCCAGGTCATCGATGAGCCGGAGGAAGTGATCCGGACGATCAAGAAGATCATCATCCTTTAAATTTGCCGCAGACCGCCGCGGACCATGGAAAACAAGGAAATCGCCGCCGTATTGAACGAGATCTCCCAGTTGCTGGAGCTGGCCGGTGAGAACCCCTTCAAGGTCCGGGCCTACGCCCAGGGGGCTCGGACGATCGAGATCCAGGACCGGCCGGCCGTCGAATTGATCAGCAAGGGGGAACTGGCCCGCATCAAGGGCATCGGCGCCACCCTGTCCCAGCAGATCACGGAGCTGGTCCGGGACGGCGAGACGGCCCTGCACCGGGACCTGCAGAAGAAGTTCCCGGCCGGAATACGGGAAATGCTTCGGGTGCCGGGGCTCGGGCCTAAAAAAGTCAAGGAGCTGCTGGAACGGCTGTCTATCCGTTCCCTGGGGGAGCTGGAATACGCCTGCCACGAGAACCGGCTGGTGACGCTGCCCGGTTTCGGGGAAAAATCCCAGCAGAATATCCTGCGGGGTATCGAACACCTGAAGAAGTTTCAGGGCCGCTTTCTTTTCGGAGAGGCCTACCCACAGGCCCAGGAATTGCTGTCCAGCCTGGTCGGGCACCCGGCCGCGTCGCGGGGGGCCATTGCCGGGAGCCTGCGCCGCTGCAAGGAGATCGTCAAGGACATCGACCTGGTGGCCGAAAGCGCCAGGCCCGGGGACCTGATGGACTTTTTTACCTCCCTGCCGGCAGTCGAAGAAGTCCTGGCCCAGGGGACCACCAAGTCGGCCGTCCGCCTGCGAAGCGGGATGCAGGCCGACCTGCGGGTAGTGGCACCGGGGGCCTTCCCCTTCGCCCTCCATCATTTTACCGGCAGCAAGGAACACCACATCGCCCTCCGGTCCCTGGCCAACGATCGGGGCTTCAAGCTCAACGAATACGGGTTGTTTCGCCGGGAAAAGCCGGTTTCCTGCCGCGACGAAGGAGACATCTATCGGCGCCTGGGGCTGGACTATATCCCGCCCGAACTGCGGGAGGACTGGGGGGAAATTGCGGCCGCCCGGGAAAAGACCCTGCCGAAGCTGGTGGAGGAAAAGGATCTGCGCGGCACCTTTCACCTTCATACCTACCGCAGCGACGGCAGCCCCACGCCGGATCAGTGGGTTCAGGCCGCCCGGGAAAAGGGCTACGGGTACCTGGGGCTGTCCGATCACAGCCAATCGGCGGCCTATGCCGGCGGTTTGAAGGCGGAACAACTTCGCGCCCAAGAGGCCGAAGTCAGACAGGCCAACGGCGCGCAAAAAGAAGTGCGGCTGTTCCGGGGGATCGAATCCGACATACGGCCCGACGGGTCCCTGGACTACCCCGCCCAGGAACTGGCCCGCTTCGATTTTATCGTGGCCTCGGTCCACTCCCGTTTTAACCTGACCGAAGCGGAAATGACCCGTCGCCTCGTCCGGGCCGTGGAAAACCCCTATACCACCATGCTGGGCCACCCCAGCGGCCGGCTGCTCCTGGCCCGCGATGGATACCCGGTGGATATGGACGCCGTGCTGGAGGCCGCGGCCCGGCAGGGGGTAATCATCGAGTTGAACGCCAATCCCCATCGTCTGGACCTGGACTGGCGCCTCCTGAAAAAGGCCAAGTCCCTGGGACTCCGGATCGCCATCAACCCCGACGCCCACCACCTGGAAGGGTTGGCGGATGTGCACTACGGCGTGGGCATCGCCCGCAAAGGCTGGCTGACCAAGGAGGATGTCTTCAATACCCGGGAGGCGGGGGAGGTGGCGGATTACTTAGAGAAGCGCAGGAAAAGGGCCGGCCAAAAAAGATGAACATCCAACATCGAACATCGAACGTCCAACGTCGAATGAAGGATGACAACCACACCTTATCAAAAGAATTGAATTTTTTTGGTAGAATTTTAAACCGCAATTCGATGTTCGATGTTGAACGTTCGATGTTCGATGTTCGTCTTTTCATTGAAAGGTGCTTTCTGTGAAACTCCCCGACAAAATCAAGTTCATCCTCCCGGCCCTGGACCGGCTTTACCCCAGGTCCCACACGGCCCTTGCTTTCCGTAATCCCCTGGAGATGCTGGTGGCCACCATCCTGTCGGCCCAGTGCACGGACAAGAAAGTGAACGAGGTGACCGCAGTCCTGTTTAAAAAATACCGCAGCGCCCGGGATTTCGCCGAAGTCCCCCTGGAGGAGCTGGAGGCCGACATTCGGCCCACGGGCTTTTTCCGAAACAAGGCCAAGAGCATCAAGCACTGCTGCGCGGAGTTGATCAAACGTCATAAAGGTCAGGTACCCCGGACCATGGAGGAACTGACCGCCCTGCCGGGGATCGGCCGCAAGACGGCCAATGTGGTCCTGGGCAGCGCCTTCGGCCTGCCCGGCATCGTGGTGGATACCCACGTGGGCCGCATCGTGCAACGGCTGGGCCTGACCAAGGAAAAGGACCCGGTGAAGATCGAATTCGCCTTGATGCCGCTGATCCCCCGGGAGAAATGGATCCTTTTTTCGCACCAGTTGATCGACCACGGGCGGAGCCTGTGTCCGGCCCGGGGGCCCCGGTGCGGGGATTGTCCGCTGCGGGAGGCTTGCGATTATGGGATGAGGTAGATGGCAGGCAGATCCTTTTTAAAACCTTTTTCACCGCAAAGGCGCAAAGGGCGCAAAGAATATTGATTTTCTAAAATCGGCAGGAGCCGATTTTAGAAAGTCCCGCCGCAGGCGGGATGTCCAAAAAATGTTGTCCTTTGCGTTCTTTGCGCCTTTGCGGTGAGGAGGCTTTTCAAGGTTATTTCCAAAATGCAGAACGAAAGGACAAGGCGGGGTTAATGGGAGAAGGAACACCTAGCGGGAACGGCCGGCCGGTGGTGGAGATCGCCGGTCTCTATAAGTCCTATCGGCGGGGCAATCAGCAGATCCCGGTGTTGGAAAACCTGAATCTGTCCATCCCCGAAGGGGAGTTCATCGCCTTGATGGGACCGTCGGGGTCGGGGAAGACCACCCTGCTCAATCTCATCGCCGGCATCGACCAGGCCGATGCCGGCACGCTCGTCGTGGCCGGGACCGATATCACCAGCCTGGGAGAAACCGATCTGGCGGCCTGGCGTTCCAGGCACATCGGCTTCGTCTTCCAATTCTATAACCTGCTGCCCGTACTCACCGCTTTTGAAAACGTGGAACTGCCGCTGCTGCTGAGCGATCTCCGGCGCCGGGAACGGCGGCGTCACGTGGAAACGGCCCTGCGGGTGGTGGGCCTGGGAGACCGTATGGATCATTACCCCCGCCAGCTTTCGGGCGGTCAGCAGCAGCGGGTGGCCATCGCCCGGGCCATCATCACCGATCCCACCATCATCGTGGCCGACGAACCCACCGGCGACCTGGACAAACGCTCGGCCCAAGAAATCCTCAGCTTAATGGAAGGGCTCAACCAGGAGTTCCGGAAGACCATCATCATGGTCACCCACGACCCCCGGGCGGCCCAGACCGCCCGCCGGCAGATTTTTTTGGACAAGGGGGTGTTGAATACGGCGCTGAACCACTGAAAAAAGGATATTGGCATCCGGAAATATCCGAGCCAGGCGAAGGCGGTTCGGCTTTCGGGTTGGGGGATTGGGGCCCATTGATTTCAAGATTTATTGCGCATAATACCATCCGGGTCCAGACCCAGGCCCGGAAAGGCGGGTAGCACTTGGCAAAAAAGTTATTTTAAGCTATATTAATAAATTAATGTCATGCTAACCCAGTAATTCGATGTTGGACGTTCGATGTTGAATGTTGGATGTTCGTCTTTATTTCGTATTAAGGTTTATAGGGAGACCCCTCATGCCCATTTTCGAATTCATTTGCGATCATTGCAGCAAAACCTTTGAATTGCTCGCCGTCCGCACGGAAGATCAGGTGCCTACGGTCTGCCCTTACTGCCAGTCCCCTGAGATCAGCCGGGCCCTGTCGCGGGTCAATCTGGGCGCGAGGTCTTCGTCGGGAGAGGCGGCCTCGCTGCCTTCGGTGGATTCCCGGAACTGCGCCGGGGGGAGCTGTACGACCATAAATATTCCGGGACCGACCAAATAAGTCAGGAAAAAGGTTCAAGGCAAAAGGATAAAGGGCTTCGCTTTTTCCCTGCCTGCCCAGCCGTTCCATCCGACTTTTTCTCCCTCAGCCTTATTTTTTTCTAACCCTGAGACGCATGAACGAACTGCTTACAGTTATCGGTCTGATACTCATTTTGGAGGGGATGCCCTATTTTGCCTTTCCGCGGGTCTTCAAGAAATGGATCGTAAAGGTCCTGGAAATGCCGGAGGGGTCTTTACGGATTTACGGGCTGGTGTCCATGTTGGTCGGGCTCCTGTTGGTCTATCTGGCCCGCCGTTCCGGGTTTTTTAATTGAATGAACGGTCTGTTGTCCGATTACGACTTTGACCTGCCCCCCGACCGGATCGCCCAGGAACCCGGTCCGGAACGGGACCACTCCCGGTTGCTGGTTTTACACCGGCGGTCGGGAGATCGGGAGCACCGTTTTTTCCAGGAGGTCGCCGCTTATTTCGAACCCGGCGACGTGCTGGTGATCAACGATACGCGGGTCGTCCCGGTCAAACTGATCGGGCAAAAGGCCACCGGCGCGCGGGTGGAATGCCTGATTTTGAACTATCCGGAAACCGACCCGGCGGAAACCTGGACCAGCACCTGTTTGCTGCGCGGGGCCAGGAGGTTCAATCCGGGCGACCGTATGACCTTTGGTGAGGACCTGGCCGGGGAGATCCTGCCCTCCCTGCCTAACGGACATCGGGTGGTGCGTTTCCATTTCCGCGGGTCTTTTCAGCAGCTCCTGGAAAGCCGCGGTCGGGTGCCCCTGCCCCCCTACATCCACCGGAAGGGGCAGACCGTGGAGCAGGAGCGGCGCGATAGGGAGCGCTATCAGACCGTTTACGCCGCCCGGCCCGGAGCCGTGGCTGCGCCGACAGCGGGGTTGCATTTCACCGACCGTCTGCTGTCCCGGCTGGGAGACTTGGGTGTAATCACGGCGCCGGTCACTCTCCATGTGGGCTATGGCACCTTCGCACCGGTCAAGGGTGAAGACCCGGCCGCACATCGGATGCATCCGGAAACGTATCGTCTCCCGGAGGAGACCGTGCGGATTATCCGGGAACAAAAGCGGGCCGGGAAACGGATCTGGGCCGTGGGCACCACCAGTGTGCGGGTTCTGGAATACGTGGCGGGGCGCTATGGGGAATTAACGCCCTCCGCCGGGCAGTGCGATCTCTTTATCCGGCCCGGTTTCGAATTCCGGGTGGTGGACCGGTTGATCACCAATTTCCATCTGCCGAAGACCACCCTGATTCTGCTGGTGGCGGCCCTGGCCGGCCGGGAAAACATTTTGGGGTCTTACCGGGAAGCGATTGAACGGGGATATCGATTTTATAGTTATGGCGATGCCATGCTGATTATTTAATGAAAAAAAGACGAACATCGAACATCGAACGTCCAACATCGAACATCGAATGCGGAAATGGTGCCTAGTCCCGCGAAACGCGGGGGGGGTGGGTGAAGCTCGCCGCGTCCGGCGGATTTCGAATTTGATTTAGTGAGGTTTTTGTTGTTTTCTTTTACCTTGGAACATCAGGAGGCCCATTCCGGGGCCCGCCTGGGCCTGATCCGGACCGCCCACGGGGAGATCCGCACGCCGGTGTTCATGCCCGTGGGCACCCAGGGGACGGTGAAGGCCCTGACGCCGGAGGATCTGGTTTCCCTGGAGGTGCAGGTCATCCTGGCCAATACCTACCACCTTTATTTGCGTCCCGGCCATGACCGGATCCGGCGCCTGGGCGGCCTCCATCGTTTCATGCACTGGGACCGGCCCATCCTGACCGACAGCGGCGGGTACCAGGTCTTCAGCCTGGGGGCCTTGCGCAAGATAACACCCGCAGGGGTTTCCTTCCAGTCGCACCTGGACGGCTCCCGGCATTTTTTGACCCCCGAACTGGCCCTGGAGATCCAGACGGCCCTGGGCTCGGACATGGCCATGTGTCTGGATGAATGTCCCCCCTACCCGGCTACGTACGAATATGTCCGTTCCTCCCTGGAGTTGACCCGGCAATGGGCCGAGCGCTGCCGCCAGGCCCGGGGCGAGAATGGACCGGCCCTGTTCGGCATCGTCCAGGGCGGCGTGTTTCCGGACCTGCGCCGCGCCGGCGCGGAAGCGCTTATGGAAATCGGCTTTGACGGGTATGCCCTGGGGGGGCTCAGCGTGGGCGAGCCGCCCGCCGAGCGGCTGGAAACCATTACCCGGAGCCTGCCGCTGCTGCCGGCGGACCGGCCCCGCTACCTCATGGGCCTGGGCACCCCGGAGGACCTGGTGGAGGGCGTAGAGCAGGGGGCCGACATGTTCGACTGCGTGCTGCCCACGCGCAATGCGCGCAACGGCATGCTTTTTACCCGGCAGGGGGCCGTTATCATCAAGAACGCCGCCTATGCCGAGGACCCCGGGCCCATCGACCCGGAATGCGGCTGCTATACCTGCCGGCATTATTCGCGGGCCTATTTGCGGCATCTCTATCTGGCCAAAGAACTCTTGTCCTATCGCTTGCATACCTGGCACAACCTGTATTATTTTATGGAACTAATGCAAGAAATCAGGCAAGCTGTCGTCCACGATCGCTTTAGGGAGTTTAAAATAGCATTCTATCGAAAGAGAAAGGAGTCATCATGATGGATTGGTTGGTTTCGGCCGCGGAGGCCATGGGAATGGGCGGGGCCGGGGGTTCCGGATCCGGAGGCGGGTTGATGGGCTTGCTGCCTCTGGTGCTCATGTTCGCCATTTTTTATTTTCTTCTGATCCGCCCCCAGCAGAAAAAGGCCAAGGCCCACCGGGAGATGTTGAACAATCTGAAACGGGGCGATTCGGTGATCACCACCGGCGGCATCTACGGACGCATTGCGGAAATCAAGGACACGGGCATCATCCTGGAGGTGGGCGAGAAGGAGAAGATCCAGATCAAACTGGCCAAAGGATTTATCCACTCCGTGGGCGGGGCCGGCCAGGAACCCCCGCCGCCGCCGGCGAAATAGGCGGATCGGCGAGGAAGACCAATTATCAGCCGCAGACCCGCGCGGACAAGGACAGACATTTATTTTTCGCCGCAGGCGGCGGCGATAAAAAAATTGTCCGTGGTCGTCTGCGTAAGTCTGCGGCTAAATAATTTTTTCGGATTTCGGATTTATGGCTGAAGATCCCCGTTATGCCTGGCTGACCCTGAGCCGGATCCCCGGAATCGGCCCGGTCCTGTACCGGCGGCTGCTCGAAAAGTTCCAGTCGCCGGATCAGGTTTTCAAGGCCGGACTGCCGGACCTGCTGTCCGTTTCCGGCCTGGGGGAGAAGGCCGCCCGGGCTATTGTCCGGTCCAAGAGGAACGAGTCGGTCGAACGGGAGATCGAAGCCCTGGACCGGTTGGGTGTCCGCCTCGTCACCATACTAAGTCCGGATTATCCCCCCCTGCTGGCCCGGATTTACGATCCGCCCCCCTTCCTCTATTGTCTGGGAAGCGGGTCCTTGCGGGACCGGCCCGTGATCGCCATGGTTGGTTCCCGGAATGCCAGTGCATACGGGCGCAAGATCACGGAACGCCTGGCCTATAGCCTGGCCCTGGCCGGAGTGGTCGTGGTCTCCGGCTTGGCCCGGGGGATCGACACGGCCGCCCACAACGGGGCCTTGATCGCCAAGGGCCGCACGGTGGCGGTGCTCGGCTCCGGATTGGACGTGGTTTATCCGCCGGAAAACCGTAACCTGGTGGAACAGATCACCGAAAAGGGCCTGGTCTGTTCGGAGTTCCCTTTGGGCGCGCTGCCGGAACGCCCCCATTTCCCGGTGCGCAACCGGATCATCAGCGGTCTGTCGCTGGGGGTGGTCATCGTCGAGGCCACCCAGCACAGCGGCTCTCTGATCACGGCCCGTCTGGCCCTGGAACAGGGCCGGGAGGTCTTCGCCGTGCCCGGGAGCGTGGAATCGTTCAAGAGTTCCGGGACCCACGGTTTGATCAAACAGGGGGCCAAGCTGGTGGAGCGCGCCCAGGACATACTCGAGGAGATCCCCGGGTATGCCGCCCAGACTAATCCGGAGTCGGAAACGCCGGTCCCCGCGCCGGCGTTGGGTCTTTCCGCTGACCAGCTCCGGATCTGGGGCCTGCTGGCCGACGGGCCGAAACAGATCGACCCCCTGGTCCGGGAGACCGGCCTGGCCGTGGGACTTTTGCTGTCCCATTTGTTGGACCTGGAATTAAAAGGGGTTATCAAACAGTTGCCGGGCAAGTTTTTTGAAAGGAAATGATGGAAAAATCTTTATTGATCGTAGAGTCTCCGACCAAGGTGCGGACCATCAAGAAATACCTGGGGCCGGAGTTCGAAGTAAAGGCCTCTCTGGGCCACGTGAAAGATCTGCCCCCTCATTTATTGGGCGTGGATGTCGAACAGGCCTTCAAGCCGGAATTTCAGATCATCTCCGGCAAGAACAAGGTACTGAAGGACCTGAAGCAGGCGGCCCGCAAGGCCAGCCATATCTACCTGGCCCCCGACCCGGACCGGGAAGGCGAGGCCATCGCCTGGCATATCGCCGAGGAGCTTGCCGATAAAGACAAAGTCTTTCACCGGGTCCTCTTCCATGAACTTTCCAAACGGGCCATCCTGGAGGCCCTGCAGAAACCGGAGCCGCTCCATGAGGCCCGCTTCCAGTCCCAGTTGGCCCGGCGCATCCTGGACCGGCTGGTGGGCTACCAGATTTCCCCGCTGCTCTGGCAGAAGGTCAAGAAGGGGCTCAGCGCCGGGCGGGTCCAGTCCGTGGCCGTGCGGCTTATCTGCGATCGGGAGCGGGAGATCCAGGCCTTTATCAGCCGGGAATACTGGTCCATCACGGCCTTCTTGAATCCGGGCCAACCCCCGGCAGAGGCGGCCGCGGCGGCGTCCTTCGAGGCCAAACTGGTCAAGATCGAGGGCAAGGCGGCCAAGGTCCACAATCAGGAACAGGCGGAAGACCTGGTGGCCCGTCTATCCCGGGAAGCCTTCCGGGTGGTCAAGATCGACCGCAAGGAACGGCTGCGCCATCCGTCGGCGCCCTTTACCACCAGCCAGCTCCAGCAGGAAGCCTTCCGCAAACTCCGTTTTCCGGCCAAGAAGACCATGTTCCTGGCCCAGCGGCTCTATGAGGGGGTGGAGGTGGGCTCCGACGGCCTGGTGGGGCTGATCACCTACATGCGGACGGATTCCACCCGGGTCTCCAAAGAGGCCGTCGAGGCCGTCCGCGATCATATCCAACAGCGCTTCGGCCCGGACTACCTTCCGGCCCGGCCCCTGACCTTCCCCAATAAAAAAGGGGCTCAGGACGCCCACGAAGCCATCCGCCCCACCTCCATGGAGTATCATCCGGAGGCGATCGCTTCCTTTTTGGACAAGGACCTCCTGGCCCTCTACCGCCTGATCTGGAACCGCTTCGTGGCCAGCCAGATGAAGCCGGCCCGAATCGACCAGACCGCGGTGGACATCGCCGCCGGGGAGACGCTGTTTCGGGCTACCGGTTCGGTGTTGACCTTTCCCGGATTTACCGTCCTGTACGTGGCCGGCAAGGATACGGAGGACGAGGAGAACGGGGAAAAGAGCGGCCGTCTGCCGGTGCTGCAGAACGATCAGGTGCTGGGGCTGGAAAAGCTCCTGCCCAAGCAGCATTTCACCCAGCCGCCTCCCCGTTACACGGAGGCCACGCTGGTCAAAGAGCTGGAGGAGAAGGGGATCGGCAGACCGTCGACCTACGCGGCGATCATCTCCACGATCCAGGACAAGGAATACGTGAAGAAGGAAAAGCAGCTTTTTCATCCTACCGAACTGGGTTTTCTGGTTACGGACCTGCTGGTCAAGAATTTCCCGGATATCCTCGATGTCCAGTTTACGGCCAACATGGAGAACAATCTGGACCTGATCGAGGAGGGCAAGCTGAACTGGGTGGAGG
This sequence comes from Thermodesulfobacteriota bacterium, assembly GCA_025454185.1. GTDB lineage: Bacteria > Desulfobacterota > RBG-13-43-22 > RBG-13-43-22 > RBG-13-43-22 > JACRCK01. The sequence continues at coordinate 10,320 of JALOOY010000001.1, read as the reverse complement.
TCCTGGACAAATTTTACCAGCCCTTTGCCCAGACCCTGGCCCGGGCGAAGACGGACATGGAGCAGATCAAAGGCCAGGGGATCGCCACGGATATCGTCTGCCCGCAGTGCCGTAAGCCCATGACCATACGCCTGGGCAAAAACGGGCCTTTCCTGGCCTGTTCCGGCTATCCCGGGTGCCGCCAGACCATGAACTTTACCCGGGATGAAAAGGGCCGTATCCAGCCGGAAGCGGCCGGCCAGACGGAAATGGGGGTGGAAAAGACCTGCGGTCAATGCGGCAAACCCATGGTGGTGCGGAAAGGCCGTTTCGGTTCTTTCTGGGCCTGCTCGGGGTACCCCCAATGCACCGAAACCCAGCCCCTGGCCGCGGGGAGCGGGACGGACGGTGAACAGCCGCCGGCCGCGCCCACCGGGCAGGTCTGCCCCCAGTGCGGCAGCGCCATGATTCTGAAAAAAAACCGTTTTGGAAACCAATTTCTGGCCTGTGAAAAATATCCGAAATGCAAGACCGCCAAGGCCCTGGAAACGGACATGGCCTGCCCCCAGCCCGGCTGCACCGGCAACCTGGTCTCCCGGGTTACCAAAAAGGGGCTGCGTTTTCACGGCTGCAGCCGCTATCCGGAATGTAACTTTTTGTTGTGGGGCAAGCCGGTGAAACAGACCTGTCCCCAGTGCCAGTCTCCCTTAATGGTGGAGAAGAGCAGCAAAAAGGAAGGGACCTATCTGGCCTGTATCAAGAAGGAGTGCGGGTACAGGGAGACGAAGACCGACGGCGAATCGTAAAACCGTCTCAAGTAATGACATAAAAAATCAATAATTAATTATTGACAATTAATTATTGATTATTGTTTTGACCCCGAAAAGTTTCCATTGAATCCACCCAGCAAACTCGTTGTTATCGGCGGCGGTCTGGCCGGTTGCGAGGCGGCCTGGCAGGCAGTCCGCCGGGGAGTCGCCGTAGAGCTGTGGGAGATGAAGCCCCGGGTTTTTTCACCGGCCCACCGCTCCCCGGACCTGGCCGAACTGGTTTGCAGCAACTCGCTTCGTTCCCGGGACCTGCACAACGCCGCAGGTCTGCTGAAGGCGGAGCTGGGCCGGCTCGGTTCCCTGATCATGGAAGCGGCCCTGGTAAATCAGGTGCCGGCCGGGAAGTCCCTGGCCGTGGACCGCGAGGCCTTTGCCCGGCATGTCACCGAAAAGATAACGGGGCACCCGGGGATCCGGGTGGAGAGAAGGGAGGCGGTTTCCTTGCCCTCGGAGCGTCCCCTGGTGGTGGCCGGCGGACCGTTGACCTCCGCCCCCCTGGCCCAATCCCTGGCCCGCCTGGTAGGTTCCGAACAGCTCCATTTCTACGACGCCATCGCCCCCATCGTCCAGGCGGATTCCATCGACGAAGACCGGGTCTATCGGGGGTCGCGCTACGGTCATGGGGGAGAAGATTACATCAACTGCCCTCTGGACGAGGCCCAGTACGAACGATTCCTGCAGGCTTTGCTTACGGCCGCAATGGTCCCCCTCCAGCCTTTTGAAGACCCCCGCTATTTCGAAGGCTGCCTGCCCATCGAGGTCATGGCCGGCCGGGGACGGGACACCCTGCGCTACGGTCCCATGAAACCGGTAGGCCTGCCTGACCCACGCACGGGTCAGATTCCCTACGCCGTAGTTCAGCTTCGGCAGGACAACCGCAGCGGCACCCTGTTCAATCTGGTGGGTTTTCAAACCAAGTTGAAGTGGCCGGAGCAGCAACGGGTCTTTCGCCTGATCCCCGGCTTGGAAAGGGCGGAATTCGCCCGTCTGGGGAGCATCCACCGGAATACCTTTTTGGAAGGCCCGAAGGTCCTTGGCCCTTCCCTGCAGCTTAAGGCCGACCCCGGCATACTGCTGGCCGGCCAGATCACCGGGGTGGAAGGCTATGTAGAATCTACGGCCATGGGACTCCTGGCCGGGATCAACGCCGAGCGGCTGCTCCGGGAACGGCCCCCTGTCGTTCCGCCTGCTACCACGGCCCTGGGGGCCTTGATCGGCCACATCTCCCGGGAACCGGTCCGGGAATTTCAGCCCATGAACGTCAATTTCGGACTTTTCCCGCCGCTGGAGGGAAAAGTTCCCAAGAAGCTGAAAGGGGAGCGTTTGGCGCAAAGGGCGTTGGAGGATTTGGAAAAATGGATTGGGAAAGAGGGGCTGGAATAGGTCTTTAAAAAAAACAATAATTAATAGTTAATAATTAATTATTTATTGTTAATTATTGTTTTTCAGGCGGCTATTAATGGCGCCGCCACGGTTTCTTCCTTCGCAGAACCAGGAGTCAAACTCCGAAAGGCCGTCAGGTAGAGCGGCCCGGGGCTCAGGTTTTGAACGGCGTGTTTGACCCGGGGCGGGATGACCACCAGCGTGTGATGATCATCGATCCTTCTTTGCTGAACGAGGACCGAACCTTCGTCCTGCCAGACCAGCAGGAAAGGGGCGCCCAGAAACAGGAGCCATTCGGTAACGCGCGGATGGACGTGGTTGCCCCGGATCGAACCCGGCTCGAGGGAAACCAGGTGGAAAGAGGCCCAATCGATTTCCAGGCCGTTTTTCCAGGGCCTTTCCCGGAAGGGGGAAAAGGACCAGCCCCGCGGCTCCTGCCGAAAATTTTCCGGCAGGGATATTAATTGTAATGCATTCAAAGATGTCTCCTGTTCTGATCGTCCACCAGGGGGCCCTGGGCGACCTGCTGCTGTCCCTGCCGGCCCTGCTGTCCCTGCGTCGCCACCATGCCGGGAGCCCCTGGACCCTGGCCGGCCATCCCGTCAACCTGGGCCTGCTTGGAGACCGTCTGCGGGTCCGGGACCTGCACTCCACAAGGAGCCGGGATTGGGCCGCCCTGTATCAGGAACCTCCCTGCCTGCCGGAGGCCCTGGTCCAGTTCCTGCAAAAATTCCAGCGGGTCTATCTGTTCGCACCCCGGCCGGCGGGTCCAGTGGCCGAAAATATCCGGAAGGCCGGTCCGGCGGAGGTCCTCTGGATAGCCTCTTTCCCGGATACCTTGGCGGGAAGGTCCGTTCCGGCTGTCCAGCAGGAGGCCCTGAAGACCCTGGGCATCCCCTGGGTTTATCCGCAAGTCTATCTGATCTCCGGCCGGGCGGATCGATCGGCCGGAGAGGTCCTTTTAAAGGGACTGGGTCTGGAGGCCGCCCAGGGGCCGCCGCTCTGGGCCATTCATCCCGGCAGCGGCAGCCCTAAAAAAAACTGGCCCCTGGAAAATTTTCTGGCCCTGGCCGGGGCGCTGCGGCAAACAGGAAGGGCGCAAGTTGTTTTTATCTTAGGGCCGGTGGAGAATGAGGTCCAGCCGGAGGCCCGGTCCCTCATCCGTCGCCGGGGCTTTCCCATCCTGGAGGGTATCGATTTGCCTCTCCTGGCCGGCGCACTCAGCCGGGTGGCCGGCTACCTGGGTAATGATTCCGGGGTGACGCATTTGGCCTCGTGCCTCGACCTGCCCACCGTGGCCCTGTACGGGCCGACCGACTCCCGCCTCTGGGGACCCATCGGCCGGAAAACCGTCGTGCTGCAATCCGACGGCGCCTGGTCTTCCTGGAGCGTAGAGGCGGTCTTGAAGGAATGCCTCGGGATGCTGTAACCAGCAACCAGCAACGAGGAACCAGCAACCAGTCCCCCTACCCCTGCACCACGATGGGATACTTTCTGCCGTTCAGCAGTAAAAAAAAGGTCCCGTCATCGTCCTCATCGATGTAGTTGGCTATCTGGTAATAAGCCGCCCGCAGGAACCGGGCCGGGATGCGGCCCCCTTTGACCAGGCAGTAAAGCACGTTTTCCCGGCTGAGCCATAGCGCAGCCGGGTCTAAGTCCTCCTGCCGCTCATCGTTGAGGGTCAGCACCAATTTCCCTTCGCCCGCCTCTTCCGTGGCGGACCAGTCCACCCCCTGGACGACCAGGGGGGTGTCTTCCACTTCCAGGACGCACTTTTGGTTGTTCAGGTGGACGATGTACTGCCCCTGCTCGTCTTTTTCCAGGTTTTGAATAAGCCAGAGGAAAATGGACCGGTGGCTGATCTCGGCCCCCTCGTGGGACCACTTCCCATCCTGGGCCACGAAGATCATGCAGGGGGGCAGGGGTTCGGGGGAGGTCATAGGGCCGGGACCTCGCTGGCAATGAGCATTTTGCCTTCGCCTTCGGCCACGGTTTCCCCGTTTTGATTGCGGCAGACCCCGGCCAGAACGATGACGCCCCCCGCATATTTTTTAGAGGGCTTTTTCTCCCGCACCTCCCATTCGGTGATCAGGGTGTCGCCGGGGCGCACCGGGGCCGTAAAGCGGATGGTCTCTTCCAGAAAGGCGATGGTGGTGCCGCTGAAGAAATTTCCCAGGACGCCCACCATGACCGCCGCGGTCAGGGGGCCGTGGACGATGCGGGTCTGCAAGGGCAGGGCGGCGGCTAGCAAAGCGTTGGCATGCAGGGCGTTGAAGTCCTTGAACAGGCCGCAGGCCAGGATCATGTGCGTTTCCGTAATGGTCAGGGCGTCTTTTATCTTTTCACCCAGGTCGACCTGGTCGAAGGTTCTGCCGATAAACATAGATATTTATCCTTATTCAATGTTCGATGTTGGATGTTCGGTCTTTAGTATTAAAATTGTTTCCGGCTGTCCAGCAGGAGCGTAACCGGCCCGTCATTGACCAGGGAGACTTCCATCATCTCCTGAAAGCGGCCGCTGGCCACCGTCAGACCGGCCGCCCGGGCCTTCTGAATAAACAGGTCGTACAGGGGCTCGGCTTTCCGGGGCGGGGCGGAATGGGAAAAAGAAGGCCGCCGCCCTTTCCGGCAATCCCCCCAGAGCGTGAATTGGGAAACGATCAACAGCGCGCCGCGCACATCCGTTACCGACAGGTTGAAACGGCCCTGGCCATCGGCAAAGACCCGCAGGTGCCGGACCTTCTCCACCAGATAGCCCACGTCCTCCTCTGTGTCCTCCTCGCCGACGCCCAGAAAAAGTAACAGGCCGGGACCGATCTCCCCCACGGTTTCTTCCTGAATGCGGACCGCCGCCTGTTTGACCCGTTGGATGACTAACCGCATCGATAGGCACACCTGCGCAGCATGAAAATGGTAATTACCGCAATTCGATGTTGGATGTTCGTCTTCATTTTCGTATTAACCCCAGCAGTTGTCAAGCCTTCTCCCCCGCGGCCAGCCCCTCCCGGGCGATCTCGACGATCTCGGGATTGTGGTGCGTTACCCAGGGAAAAAGCCGGCAGATCCAAGTTCTCCGCATCGGGTGGATTGGTTACTGTCCAGGCGATACCCGCTTCCCGGTTCAGCTCCTGGAGAAAGGCTTCCAGCCTATCGCTGCGGGGGTCGTTCTTCCGGGGATAAAACGTCAGCGACCAGGGTTGTCCTCGGTTTTCAATAAGGGATTTGATCGGTTGAAGGTCCATGGGGCCGGGTCTCGGTCCAGTATAGGGCCGGTGATTCCCCGGGGTCAAGGAAAAAGCCGGCTGGGCAGGGGAACGGTTCCCAAGGCCAATTTTTACTTGGCAATCCTCCAGGATAACCTTATAGTATCGCCCGGATGGCCTGCAGGGGGCAAAGCACCCACGAAACATGAAAATTTTATCCTCATTCGATGTTGGATGTTTGATGTTGGACGTTCGATGTTCGGTCTTTATTATTTTTTTAAGGAGCCGGCCATGAAACAGGTGACCATTATCTTGCTATGTTTTTCATTGTTGGGACTGATCGGATTCTCGCTGGCGGCCGCTCCCACCGGGAATACGAACTCCGCCGGCCAGGCCCCGGGAAAACCGACCCCCGCCGGCAAGAGTGCCCCGGCTGCAAAAAAAGCCTTGGAGGGCAAAACGGCCCCGACGTCGACGGGTGACGAAGCTGTCCAGGCCCCTACGGGCGATAATCAGCGCCGCGAGGCCTTTGCCTCCAGCCTGCATCATACGGGCCGGGGGCTGGCCTTCTGGTACAGCAAGGAACAAAAAGGTCTGGAAGGGCTGACCGGTCGTCCTTATGAAAAACTGGCCTGTAAGCAATGCCATGTGGGCTCTTGCCAGGGGTGCCATCAGCCGGTGAAGAAGGGCAAAGGCCAGCCGGAAAGACTGGGCCCGGTGGAACCGAAGACCTGCCTCCAGTGCCATGACCGCCTGGCGGCCTTGCAGGCCCAGATGCGGGAGAACAAAAAAGAGGATGTCCATGCGGCTCTGGCTATGACCTGCCTGGACTGCCATACTTCCCGCGAAATGCACGGAGACGGGAAGGTCTACCAGTCCCAGAAGCAGCCCGGCGCCCTGGACGCCCGCTGCGATCGCTGCCACCAGGAAATCGGCAACAGTTATTCCCACCGCAAGCACGGCGGCAAGGTCTCCTGCCAGGCCTGCCACGCCCATACGGTTTTAAGCCGGACGAGCACCCAGTTCGAAGCGCTGGCCGGGGAGGGGAAACGGGTTTACGTTCCCCAGACGGATTGGGTATTTCTGATGAGCCGGGGAGGGGAATTGGCCGCCGCCGGTTTGGAGACCTGGGTCCTGGCCGACGGCAGGACCCTGCTGTCTTTTACCCCGGACGGCAGCCACGCCAGCGGCCGGACCGGCCGGAAATGCGGCGAGTGCCACGGCAGCGACTGGATGTTCCAGGCCCAGAAGGGGAAGGTCAATTTATCCTGGACGGAAAAAGAGGAACTGAAAAAAGGAGAGGGCCTGGTCCCGGTGTTGGAAGGGGCCTCCTACGGGCTGGTTCATCAGAAATTCGAAAACGGGAAATGGTCGCCGCTGGAGAACCCGGGCCTTCCCGTCGTTCAATACGCCGGCTATGGGGGACCCGTTTCGGACAAACATTTCCGAAAGATGTTGAAGGAAAAGAGTGAAAAACCGGAAGAGAAGGAAAAGAAGAAGAAAAAATGAAATGGTCATGAACCATCGTATTCCCCCCGAAATTCGTCACATCCATCTCATGGGCATCTGCGGCACCGGCATGGGCTCCCTGGCCGGGATGCTCCAGGAGCGGGGCTACCGTGTCACCGGCTCCGACCAGGCGGTCTATCCGCCCATGAGCACCTTTCTGGAAAAGCTGGGGATCCCGGTGCGCTCGGGATACGGCCCGGAAAACCTCGATCCGCCACCGGATCTGGTCATCGTCGGCAACGTGATTACCCGTTTGAATCCCGAGGCCCGGGAACTGCTGCGCCGGGACCTGCCCTGTCTTTCCCTGCCCCAGGCGTTGGCCCATTTTTTTCTGGAAGGGAAAATACCCTTGGTCATTACCGGCACCCACGGCAAGACCAGCACTTCGGCCCTGCTCGCAGCGGTGTTGGATGTCGCCGGCCTGGCCCCGGGCTTCATGGTGGGGGGAATTCTGCGAGGCTATGAACGCAACTATCAGGTGGGTTCCGGACCGTATTTCGTGATCGAGGGCGATGAATACGACACGGCTTTTTTTGACAAAGGACCCAAGTTCCTGCATTACCGCCCCCACCTGGCCGTCCTGACCAGCATCGAATTCGATCATGCCGATATATACAGCGATGTGCAGGCCATCCAGGCGGCTTTCGCCCGTTTCATCGCCCTGCTGCCCCAAGGCGGGCTCCTGGCCGCCCATGGGCCGGATCCGCGGATTCAGGAAATACTTTCCCGGGCGGTTTGCCCGGTAGCGACCTATGGCCTGGAGGACCGCTGGGACTGGGCGGCCCGGGAGATCCGGCCCCATCCCGGCGGCACCGTTTTCCGGGTCTATCGCCGCGGGCAATTCTATCATGAATTTCATTCCCCCCTGGCCGGGGAGCACAATGTCCTGAACACGCTGGCCCTAATGCCGCTGCTGGAGCGGATCGGGTTGTCCCCGGAGACCATGGCCGCGGGGGTGGCCGGTTTCCGGGGGGTCCACCGTCGGCAGGAGGTCCGGGGGGTGAAAGCCGGCGTTACGGTCATCGACGATTTCGCTCATCATCCCACGGCGGTCCGGGAGACCCTCCGGGCCATTCGCGCCCAATACCCGGGCCGGCGCCTGGTGGCCGTCTTCGAGCCCCGGACCAATACCAGCCGGCGGCGCATTTTTCAAACCGATTACCCGAAAGCCTTGGCGGGCGCCGATCTGGTAGTCGTCCGGGAACCACCCGACCTGGCCAAGATTGCCGAGGAGGAACGTTTCTCCTCCGCGCGCCTGGTGGAAGATGTGCAGGCCGCCGGGCGCCCGGCCTGGTATTTCCCCGATACCGAAGGGATCCTGGATTTCCTGCGGGGCTCGCTGCAATCCGGAGACGTGGTCCTGATCATGTCCAACGGCGGCTTCGACGGCCTACACCAGAGGCTGCTGGATAGTCTGTAAGTAAACGATTATCGGTTTGAAACAAAAACCCAAAGATTTGAGGGTTCATGGTCGGGGCGAGCACCCGCGAAGCATGAAAATTTCATCCGCATTCGATGTTGGACGTTCGATGTTCGATGTTGGATGTTCGATTTTTAAGCCATAAAGATGAAGGTAGTCCTGATCTCCCCTGCCGCCGGTTCCTATGTCTGGCGCAAGAAAAAATTGGCCTTTACCCTACCGCCCCTGGCCCTGCCCCTGCTGGCGGCCGTCACGCCCCGGGGAATAGCGGTGGAGTGTCTCGACGAGGCCGTGGTCGATGTGGACGAGAATCTCCGGGCCGACCTGGTGGGCCTTTCGGTCATGACCGCCAACGCCCCCCGGGGGTATGCCCTGGCCGATCATTTCCGCTCCCGGGGCATCCCGGTGGTCATGGGCGGCATTCACGTCTCCAGCCTCCCCGAGGAGGCCTTGAGCCATTGTGATGCCGTGGTGATCGGGGAGGGGGAATTCTTGTGGCCCCGGGTGCTCGAAGATGCCGGTCGGGGCCGTCTCCAGACGGTTTACCGGAACGAAAACAGCACGAACTGGGCTGAGACCCCGGCCCCCCGCTGGGACTTGCTGCCTCAGAATAAATATTTTATACCCCGCACCGTCCAGGTTTCCCGCGGCTGCCCCGTGGGCTGCTCCTTCTGTTCGGTCAGTTCTTTTTTCGGGAGAAATTATCGGACCCGGCCGGTGGAACAGGTCCTGGAGGAGGTGCGCCGGGTCCCGCGCAAACTCCTGATCTTCGTGGATGACAACCTGGTCGGCCATCCGGAATACGCCAAGCAGCTTTTTGCCGCACTGATCCCCTGCGGTAAAAAATGGGTGGCCCAATGTTCCCTGGCCGTGGCGGAGGACCCGGAACTCCTGGACCTGGCCGCCCGCAGCGGCTGCATCGGGCTGCTCATCGGCTTCGAATCCCTTTCCGCCACGGCCATGGCCCGGATCGGCAAGAAGGTCAACCTGCGCCAAAGCTACGAGGAGGCCGTCCGCAAGATCCACGCCAAGGGGATCCAGATTCAAGGTTCCTTTATTTTCGGCTTTGATGAAGACCATTCGGGAACCGTCGCCGAGACCTGGGATTTCGTCCGCCGGAACAAACTTTCGGGGGCCAATTACTGCCTGTTGACCCCCTTTCCGGGCACCCGGCTGTTCGATGAACTGCAGCAGGAGGGGCGGATCCTTTCCCGGGATTGGCGCCTGTACGACCGCAACCATGTGGTCTACCGGCCGGCCCGGTTTCTACCCGAAGAACTTCGGGAAAGGACCGAATGGGCCTACCGGCAAACCTACAACCTCCGCTCCCTCTGGAACCGCCGACCCATCACCTTTCAGCACTACAGCCTCTATCTGGCCCTGAACTTCGGGTACTGGCGCGGGGTCCGGAAAAGGAAAGGGCCAGACTAAGTACAGGTTCTATTATTTGGGCAACGTATAAACCGAAACAAAAATGAAGGTCTTGACCACGCCGGGTGAAGCCCGGCGGCTTCTTGTCATGCCGGTGCCGTGAGCTTGGTCGAAGGACCGGCATCCCGGAGAGTCCCACCCCTTTTCCACCTGGATCCTGGCCTGCGCCAGGATGACGGCCCACCGAACATCGTCATGCCGGTGAATACCAGCATCCAGGAGGTGCGCAACCCTTGCCACCTGGATCCTGGCCTGCGCCAGGATGACCCCGGCCACCCGCGGGCCTGAAAATTTGCCCGGATGTTTTGGGGAAAGGTCCCATATTAAAATTTATTTTCCAGCTAAAGTAGGGTAATATACAATATTGACGACAGCGATTGACGAAGGAAAGACCCGCTATGAACCTTAAAATCCTGGGTTCTTCCGGTTCCGTGGCCCCCGGACAAAACACGGCGGCCTTTTTGATCGACGATTTTCTCCTGCTCGATGCCGGCACCATTTCCCTTTCCCTGGACCGGAACGCCCAATTCAAAATTTCCCATATCTTCCTGACCCACGCCCACCT